>CATJJD010000104.1 GCA_949740385.1 uncultured Lachnospiraceae bacterium | reverse complement strand
TCGGATAATGCTTATTAGTATGAATACCATTTTGAATGAATTACTGGAAAAAAACAATGTGCGCGCAAACTTAAGCGCGCTGAGAAAAGAGCTGAAGGACAGTGGAGGACATGAAAAGCTGGAAAGGTTTCTGGCAGAGCATGAGCCGCTGTTTTTCGGCTTTTTGGAGTGTGAGGACCCAAAGACAAGGAAAAATGCGGCGCTGCTTTTAGGAGACCTTCGGTATGAGCCGGCGGCTTCTGCGCTTTACGCCGCATACCAGAAGGAGGAGACTCTCTTTGTGAGGAGCGCCTACCTGCAGGCGCTTTCCGGTCTTGACGTGGAGCCGATGCTGGAAGGACTGAAAGAGCAGCTGGCGCGGCTTAAGGAGACGGAGCCTGCGCCGGAGAACCGCAAGCATACGGCGGAGGAGGTGCGGGCGCTGCGGCGGCTTCTGATCCCCTGGGAGGGCATTCCGGTCCACACCTTTGACATGGGAAGGAAAAAACACACGGTGCTGCTCCTTACCGGCAGAGACACCCGCGAGGCGGTGCTTGAGACGGTGAAAGGGGGCAGACTGCATCCCCTCGGGGTGTGGGTGCAGACCGACGATCTGCAGCAGCTTCTTCTTGTGAGAACCTGCAGGGAAATGGTCTTTCCCATGGGGGAGAGAGCGAAGGTGTCTGCGGACCCGGCGGAGGCAGCGGCTGAGCTTTCGTCCTGGATGGCGGATCTGTGCAGACGCTGCCACAGAGAGGATGGCAGCTTTTATTTCCGCGTGGAGTGCAGAGGCAGGTGGACGCTGGAGGAGCGGAGCCGGTTTAGCAGGCGGCTTGGAGAGGCGCTCGAGGAGAGAACGAAGGGGCTTTTGGTCAACGCGCCGGGGGACTATGAGGTGGAGCTTCGCCTGATCGAGAGGAGCGACGGCTGTTTTTTCCCGTGCCTGAAATTTTTCACGCTGCCGGACCGGCGGTTTGCCTACCGAAAGAACGCCCTGCCGGTGTCGATCCACCCGTCCCTTGCGGCGCTTACGGCGGAGCTGGCGCGCCCCTGGCTGAAGGAGGACGCGCAGATTCTCGACCCCTTCTGCGGAGTGGGGACGATGCTGATCGAGCGGGACATTGCGGTTCCCGCGGGGCAGATGTACGGGACAGACACTTACGGGGAGGCGATTGCGCTCGGACGGCAGAACGCGAAGAGCGCGGGAGCCGACATTCACTTTATCAACCGCGATTATTTTGATTTCACCCACAGTGTTTTGTTCGATGAGATTATCACCGACATGCCGCGGCGCCAGAAGTGCACGAAGGAGGAGACGGACGCGCTCTACCGGCGGTTTTTCGAGAAATCCGCCGAAATTCTTGCGCCGTCCGCGGTGATTGTCATGTACACGGAGGAGGTCGGCTTTGTGAAAAAGCAGCTCAGGCTGCGCCGGGAGTACCGGCTTTTGCAGGAGTTCTGTATGCAGAGTAAGGGCGGTTTTTATCTGCTTGTGATAGAGTTGAAGAAGTGACAGGGATGAAAGAATGCTATTGAATATACAAAAGAGTAACAACGGGGAAGACGCTGTGATTGATGCAGGGCTGCTGCAGCGTCTGCAGGATTTTTTCTGCCGGGCCAACAACATTTATCTGACCTGCCTGGACCATGAGGGCAACGAGGTCACCGAGCCCTACGGGAGCGAGGAGGAGCGGAGATATATCAGCCGGACGGTGGATGAGATCGACTACCGGCAGCTTGTGCGGCGGACGCTGGCCGGCTCGGTGGAGAATATTCAGGAGAAGGAGCTGGACGAGGACTTTGTACGGCTGTGCGGCATTGCGGCGCGGGCAAACGGCCGTCCGGCCCTTGTCTTTGTGGCCTTTGCGCTGCTGAACGAGCGGGTGGTGGCCGCGGACCAGGTGCCGGACTATATGGCGCGCACGTCAAAGGAGCGCTTCTACCGGTCGGTGGAATTTCTGGAAATGCTGGCGCGGGAGATTCTGGCGGTGAAGACCGGAGAGCGCAGGGCGCAGGATGAGCTTGGAAAAAGCGAGGAGGAGTCCGCCGCGGCGGAGCAAAAGCTGCGCCGGTCCCGGGCAATGACGGACATTGCCCGGGCGCTTTCGTCGAAGGCGCCCTTTGAGGAGGCGGCGTCCGGCGTGATTGAGAAAACATGCGTTACCCTGGACATCGCGGAGGGCTGTCTGCTTCGGGAGGAGGACGGACTGGTGCGGGCCGTCTGCAGCCATGCGAAGGAGGATTCTTCGGTGCTCGGGTGCAGAGAGGGAAGGCTGAGGGAAGAGCTTCCGTTTTTTGACGGGAAGCCGTACATGATCTCGGCGTCCTCCATGAAGCCGTCGGCCTTTGTCCGCTTTTTTGAGGAGTGCGGCGTCTCCGCGGCGGTGTTTGAGCCGGTGCGGGCCGGTGACGTGCTCATGTATCTGTGCTTCTGCCACGTCGGCACGCCGGGGGAGTGGGATGTGTCCGACATGAAGTTTATCAGCGACGTGAAGCACGTTCTGCAGGACATGCTGGCGGAGCGCATGGCCGTCCATTCCCTGGAGAGCTCCTGCTCGTCCCTGGAGGGACTTTTGGAGCGGGCGGACTGCGGGCTGTGCGTGGCCGACGAGGAGAATCAGAAGCTTCTCTATTCAAACAGGCGGTTTCAGGAGCTGTTTTTAAAGACGATGGAGGCGGGAGAGATCGGCGAGGCGCTGTTTTCCGGGCAGGAGCTTGCGAAAAAGCGCAGCCACAGTGAACGGTACCTGGCCAGGGAAGGCCGCTGGGTCGGCGTCGCAAAGACCGGGGCGGTATGGAAGGACGCCCGCCCGGTGAGCCTGTACACGCTTACGGATATTACGGACAAGAAGGTGTATCAGAAAAAGGTTGAAAGCCAGGCGGAGAATGATTTTGTGGCGGGGATGCTAAGCCGTATGCGCTGCGGACAGGATCTGGAGCGGGAGATTGTGCGGGCGAAGGCGGCCGGCGGCGAGGGCGCGCTTTTGTACCTGGATCTGGACGATTTTAAGGAGCTGGAGGACCGGCTGGGAAAGGCTTACGGGGACGCTCTTCTTCGGGCGATTCTGCACAGCCTGCAGCGGATTGCCGGTGTGGAGGAGTACTGCTACCGGATCGGCAGGGACGAGTTTCTTGTGATCGTGCCGGAGCGGGAGTACGAGAATCTGGACCGGATTGTGGGGGATGTGGGCTCTATTTTCGCGGAACCCTGGTTTATGAAGGGGGAGGACTGCTACTGCAGCGCCAGCATCGGCGCGGTGTGCTTCCCATCGGATGCGGATACGGCGGAGAGTCTGATCCGCAGGGCGAATATGACGCTTCTGGAGGCGAAGCGCCGGGGAAAAAACCGGGTGGAGTACTACAGCGGATTTCGCCGCGGAGATACGGAGAGCGTGCGCGCCTCCGCGGTGAATGCCTACAGCGAGTTTGAGGTGCACTATCAGCCGATTATGGACGCGTCGAAGGACGGTGCGCCCTGCTGCGGCGCAAGGGCGCTTGTGCGCTGGAACTCCGGCTCGGTGGGAATTGCGGGGCCGGACCGGTTCCTTCCCCTTGCGGAGTACCTGGGGCTGATCAATCCGGTGGGCTCTTACGTGCTCAAAAAAGCGGCGAAGCGGTGCAGATACTGGAATGACAGCGGGCACCCGGACTATGGGGTGAGCATCGGCCTGTCGGCGGCGCAGCTGCTGCAGCGGGATATTGTGAAGAAAATCCGGAGGGTGCTGGAGGAGACGAAGGTGAACCCGAAGAATCTGACCTTTGAGGTTGTGGGAAGCGTCGCGGAGGCGGACGGTGTGCGCATCCGGCGGGTGCTGGGCGAGCTGCGGGCACTGGGGGTAAGGACAGCGCTTTTTTCCTTCGGGGCGGAGGCGTCTTCGGTAAATCATTTGCGGGATATGCCAGTCGATGCCGTCTGGATCGACCGCAGCTTTGTGGGACATCTGGGGGAGGACGGCTTCTCCGACACCTTTGTGCGCATGACGGCGGAGCTTGCGGCCTCCGTCGGCGTGTCGGTGTGCGCGGACGGCGTCGAGACGGCAGCCCAGCTTGCCAGGCTGCAGGAGATGCAGGTCGGTCTGGTGCAGGGCGGGTATTTCGGGCGGCCGATGGCGGTGGGGGTGTTTGAGAAGCTGTATCTGCAGGGGGCACGGACGTAGGTGGGAAAAGGCATATTGTATTTTGGAGTGAGAAATGATGGTGAAATTATATGCCGGTAAACAGGTGATCGTACATTGCGTGAAATATCTCAGGGAATTGCGAATGCGATAAGCAAATATTAAGCCGGCATTATAAAAAGAACCGGTTTCAGGAAAAACGGACAATGGGTAATTGAAGAAGAAGCTTTATAAATTTTGGTTATTGGGAAAACGATCTGGGGAGCGCAGCAAATGGCCGGAAAGGGGGCGGACATGCCAGGGACAGTGAGCATCGGATGTCAGGATTTTGAGACGATCAGAAGAGAAGGCTATTTTTACATTGATAAATCATGTTTCATAAAGGAATGGTGGGAAGGGGGAGACAGCGTGACATTGATTACCCGTCCCAGACGTTTCGGGAAGACGCTGACCATGAGCATGGTTGAGAAGTTTTTTTCTGTGGAGTATGCAGATAAAGGCGCCCTGTTTGAAGGGCTTGACATATTGAAGGAAGAAAAGTATCGCAGTCTCCAGGGCAGATATCCGGTAATCTTCTT
>CATJJD010000103.1 GCA_949740385.1 uncultured Lachnospiraceae bacterium | reverse complement strand
CGATGACCGGCTGAAGCCCGGTTCGAACCAGGAAATAAATATAGAAATGCTCTGCCGGAGAAAACCGGCGGAGCCGGTCTGCATCACGGAATTTCCTTCCGCCATACAAACCGGTTCACGATGTCCTTGTAGGACTGAATAATTTTTACCACCTTCGTGCTGACATTCGTGTCGGTGTAATCCGGCACCGGAACGCCGTAATCCCCGTCCCGGTTCATCTCCACCGCCAGCTCCACGGACTGCAGCAGCCCTTCCGTTCCGATTCCCGACAGCACAAAGCATGCCTTATCCAGCGCCTCCGGCCGTTCCGTGCTTGTGCGGATGCACACCGCCGGAAACGGCGCTCCGATTGACGTGAAATAGCTGCTCTCCTCCGGCAGCGTGCCGGAATCGCTCACGACGCAGAAGGCGTTCATCTGCAGGCAGTTGTAGTCGAAAAATCCCATCGGCTCGTGGGCAATCACCCGCCGGTCCAGCGGAAAGCCGCTGCTCTCCAGACGTTTGCGGCTTCTCGGATGGCAGGAATAGATGACCGGCATGTCATATTTTTCGGCCATGCGGTTTATGGCCGTAAACAGCGAGAGAAAGTTCGCCTCCGTGTCGATGTTTTCCTCCCGGTGGGCGGAGAGCAGGATATATCTCCCCTTCCCGATCGCCACGCCGGTCTCCTCGCCAAGACGCCTGTGTATGTCCGATGCGCGGATCGCCCCAAGGCTCTCCTGCAGCACCTCCGCCATCGGACTTCCCGTGACATAAGTCCGCTCCTTCGGAAGGCCGCAGTCCGCCAGATACTTTCTCGCGTGCTCCGAGTAGGCCAGGTTTACATCGCTTATAATGTCCACAATTCTGCGGTTCGTCTCCTCCGGCAGACACTCGTCCTTACACCGGTTTCCCGCCTCCATGTGGAAAATCGGGATATGCAGCCGCTTTGCGCTGATGGCCGACAGACAGGAATTCGTATCCCCGAGCACCAGAACCGCGTCGGGCTTTAACGCAGCCATCACTTTGTAGGTCTGTGCAATAATATTTCCCATGGTTTCCCCCAGGTCGCCTCCCGCCACGTCCAGCGTCAGATCCGGATAGTCCAGTCCGAGGTCATCGTAAAACACGGTTGAAAGACTGGCATCCCAGTTCTGCCCCGTGGAAATCAAAAGCGTGTCCATGTATTTCCGGCACTTGCGGATAACGGCGGACAGCCGGATAATTTCGGGTCTTGTCCCGACAAAAATGCAGAGCCGGATTCTGCCGTTGTTCTGAAAATGTACCCGCGAAACAGCGGCAATTCCTGAGACGGTTTCTTTTTTCATATGCGTTCTCCATATCGGTGACGGGCAGCGTCAGATGCTGCCTGCTATTTATTGCTGAGTCTTTGATCATGGATATTATACAATACTTACTTTTCGTTATTCAATATAAACATCAACAAATTTGCAGATTTCGCCCTTCCGACAGCGGGCTTTTGATGCTTCCGGTAAATTTCCAGCCACAGAGGCTCCTGCCGTCCTCTCTTCACTCACATCCTCAGACCTCCTCCCGGAAGGGGTCCGGATACGCCGGATCAAAGGCCTCGTTGGCCCACATGACCGTCACCAGATCCCGGTCTTCCTCCAGATTGATGATGCTGTGGGCGTAGCCCGGCAGCATAATGATTGCTCTCATCTCCTCGCCCCGCACCTCAAACTCCCGGACCTCATAGGCCCGCCCGGTGGCCGGGTCTGTCCCGATGCGCCGCTCCTGAATCAGACCATGCCCGGACACAACAATGAAAATCTCCCACTTCGTGTTGTGCCAGTGCTGTCCCCTGACATTTCCCGGCCTTGCGATGTTGATGCTCACCTGCCCGTTGTCCGCCGTTTTGATCAGCTCCGTAAAAATCCCCCGCTCATCTGTGTTCATTTTCAGGGCATAGGACATTTTTTCCTCCGGAAGGTATGACAGGTACATGGAATAGAGCTTTGCGGCCAGGCTCCCCTGCGGAATCGCCGGAACAAGAAAGGTCTCGTTCAGCTTCCGGAAGGCCTCCAGGTAATCCGCGATCGTCCCGAGAGACGCCCGGTGGGTAACCGGCACATAACAAAAGCGCCCGTCTGCGGCGGGCTTTGGCGTCATCCCGTCCCACACCCCGTCTGCCCCCTCCTTCGCAGCCCCCGCCTGCGGATACCGGCAACGGTGGGGCCTGCCCGAGAGGGCGTCGTACATCTCCTCCAGCAGATCGTCGATAAACAGCAGCTCCAGCTCTGTGCTCCGGTCGTTTACGGTGTAGGGCCGGTCGTTGGCAACGGCATGACAGAAGGTTCCCACCGCCGAGTTGTAATCCGGCCGCACCCATTTCCCCGCCACATTCGGAAAACGGTACACGTACACCGGCGCGCCGGTCTCCTCCCCGTAGGAAAAGAACAGCTCCTCCCCGGCCCGCTTGCTTTTTCCGTACTCCGAGCGGCCGAACCGGCCGGTAAGCGCCGCCTGCACGGAGCTGGCCAGCATGACCGGGCATCGGTTCCCGTGCTTTTTCAGCGTCTTAAGAAGCGTGTCGGAAAAGCCGAAATTTCCCTCCCGGTATTCCCCGACGTCCTTCGGCCGGTTTACGCCCGCCAGATGAAAGACAAAATCGGCCTTTGCGCACCACGCGTTAAGCTCCTCCGGCGTATTTCCCCGGTCGTACGCATAGATCTCACCGACGGACAGCTCCGGCCTTGTCCGGTTCCTTCCGTCGCGGATGCATTTTAAATTTTCGATCAGGTTCTGCCCCATAAAGCCGGCGGAGCCCGTCACTAATATATTCATGGATTGTCTCTCCCTGCCAGTGCTTCCCGCACATAATCCGCCGTCTGTATTTTTTCCACCACGCCGTCCACGTCCAGCAGCCTCGTATTATGGCTCGTGGAGCACTCCCCCCCCCCCGTCACGACCTGGCCCTTCACAAAATACTGGTCGTAGTTCAGGTCCCGGTTGTCGGCGGAAACCCGGTAATACTGCCCCATATCCTCGGAACGCAGCCACTCCTCTCTTGTCATCAGCGTCTCGTAAAGCTTCTCCCCGTGCCTGGTTCCGATAAGGTTCGTGCCCGTGTCGCCGAAGAGCCGCTGCACCCCCTTCGCGAGATTTCCGATGGTGGAAGCGTCCGACTTCTGGATAAACAGGTCGCCGGGATTTGCGTGCTCAAAGGCAAAGCGGACCAGGTCCACCGCCTCATCCAGGTTCATCAGAAAGCGGGTCATGTCCGGATTCGTTATGGTAACCGGATTGCCGCTCTTAATCTGGTCAATAAAAAGAGGGATCACCGATCCCCGGGAACACATCACATTTCCGTAGCGCGTGCAGCAGATCACCGTATCGCCCCGCTCCGCCGCAACCCTCGCGTTGGCCCGCACCACATGCTCCATCATGGCCTTGCTGGTCCCCATGGCGTTGATCGGGTAGGCCGCCTTGTCGGTGGACAGGCAGACCACCCGCTTCACCCCCGCCTCAATCGCCGCATGGAGCACGTTGTTGGTGCCCTCCACGTTGGTCTGCACCGCCTCCATCGGGAAGAACTCACAGCTGGGCACCTGCTTGAGCGCCGCCGCGTGAAAAATAAAATCCACACCCGGCATGGCATCATGCACCGACTGTGGACTGCGGACGTTTCCGATATAAAATTTGACCTTGTGGGCGGCGTCGGGATACTGCTGCTGCAGCTCATGCCGCATGTCGTCCTGCTTCTTTTCGTCCCGGGAGAAGATGCGGATCTCTCCGATGTCGGTGTGCAGGAAATGCTTTAGGACGGCGTGGCCGAAGGAGCCGGTACCGCCGGTGATTAAAAGGGTTGCCCCGTTGAAAGTACTCATTAAAATCTGACCTCCTCAATGTCTCAATTGCTGATAATCCCATAATGAAGAAAGACACCGGACCGGTGTCTTCTGCCATTCATTTTTCCGTTGTACGATACGTTATTCTGTCACGGACTTTCCCGGACAAGCTTTCCGTCCAGCGCCCGGTACACCGCATCACAGCCCTCGATCGTCGTTAGCCGGTGGGCGATAATAATCATCGTCTTTTTCCCGTGCAGAGCGTGGATGGACTGCATAATCGCCTCCTCCGTCTCGTTGTCCAGCGCCGAGGTCGCCTCGTCAAACACCAGCACGTCCGGATTTGTGTAAAGAGCCCGGGCAATCCCGATCCGCTGTCTCTGTCCGCCGGAAAGGCGCACGCCCCGCTCTCCGATCATCGTGTCCAGCCCTTTCGGTAATTCCCTGACAAAATCCGCAAGCTGCGCTTCCTCAAGGGCCGCCCACAGGGCATCCTCCCTCTGTCCGTCCTCCCCATGCCCGAACACGACATTTTCCCTGATCGTATCGTCCAGCATGAAAATCATCTGCGGAATGTAGCCGATATGCGCAAGCCACCCCTGCATATTTTCTGACACATCCGCGCCGTCCGCCAGAATCT
>CATJJD010000102.1 GCA_949740385.1 uncultured Lachnospiraceae bacterium | reverse complement strand
TAATCTGCGGTACTTGTCCGCCCACGCCATAAAACGGCCGAATGTACCCGCAATTGTAGCGTCAACGGTCGGAATCTGGCCGTCATAAATGTTACCGGTCGTACCGTCGATGGAAATGTAATCTCCCTCATGATACTCCTTGCCTGCCAGCGTAAACTTCTTGTTCGCCTCGTCCATCGCAATGTCGCCGCAGCCGGATACACAGCACGTTCCCATACCGCGGGCAACAACTGCCGCATGGCTCGTCATACCGCCGCGAACCGTCAGAATACCCTGAGAAACCTTCATACCGGTAATATCCTCCGGGGAGGTCTCAAGACGTACAAGCACAACCTTCTCGCCCTTTGCAGCCCAGGCTTCCGCGTCTTCCGCCGTAAATACGATCTTTCCGCACGCAGCTCCCGGGGAAGCGCCAAGACCCTTGCCTGCCGGTGTCGCAGCCTTCAAAGCTGCAGCGTCAAACTGCGGGTGAAGCAGGGTGTCAAGGTTACGGGGATCAATCATGGCAACTGCCTCCTCCTCGCTTCTCATCCCCTCGTCCACGAGATCACATGCAATCTGCAGAGCAGCCTGAGCCGTTCTCTTACCGTTACGTGTCTGAAGCATATAGAGCTTTCCGTGCTCTACGGTAAACTCCATGTCCTGCATGTCTCTGTAGTGATCCTCAAGCGTCCTGCACACCTCCTGGAACTGCGCAAACGCCTCCGGGAACTTCTGCTCCATCTCCGCTATTTTCATAGGAGTACGCACGCCGGCAACAACGTCCTCTCCCTGCGCGTTTGTCAGGAACTCGCCGAAGAGACCCTTTGCTCCGGTAGCAGGGTCGCGCGTAAACGCAACGCCGGTACCGCAGTCGTCGCCCATATTGCCAAACGCCATAGACTGTACGTTGACAGCGGTTCCCCATGAATAAGGAATGTCATTGTCACGGCGATATACGTTCGCACGAGGGTTGTCCCAGGAACGGAATACAGCCTTGATTGCGCCCATTAACTGCTCCTTCGGATCATTCGGGAAATCAGAGCCGATCTTCTCCTTGTACTCTGCCTTAAACTGATTTGCCAGCTCCTTC
>CATJJD010000101.1 GCA_949740385.1 uncultured Lachnospiraceae bacterium | reverse complement strand
TGGACGGAACAATGGCAAAATAAGCTTTTAAGAAAAGGAGAAAAAGATGGAGAAGAAGATTTATTTAGGAAATGACACGGCAGGATATTTTTTAAAGAGCAAGTGCATTGAGTACCTTGAGGGAAAAGGGATTCCCTACGTGGACTGCGGTTCGGACGACAATCCGGACATTGAGGCAACGCGTTATCCGTTTTTTGCAGCAAGGGTTGCGGCTGCAGTGCAAAGCGGTGAAGCAAGGTGCGGGGTTTTAATCTGTGGGACGGGAATCGGCATCAGCATTGCAGCCAACAAGTTCAAGGGCATACGTGCCGCACTGGTGAGCAGCACATACCAGGCAAAAATGACGAGGAAGCACAATGATGCAAACATATTATGCATGGGTGGACGGACAATTGGAGAATGGGAAGCCATTGACATTCTGGAAACTTTCCTCAACACGAATTATGACGCAGGATTCCATGCGGGTTCCCTGGATTTGATCAAAGCTGCGGAAGAGCTTATGATGACGGACCGGGTATGGCAGAAGGAACCTGAAAAGATTTCTACCGGTCCTCTGGCAGACGCTGAAATTTTTGACAGGAGCAAAGGCTGAACAGGCTAAAATAAAGAAAGGCTTTGAATGACCGGATAAAGAAAGGTTTTGATAAGATGACAGATGCGATAAAAACAGTGCTATTTGATTTAGACGGTACAATTATTGATTCTGAGGAAGGGATAACGAATTGCATTCGTTATGTACTTGACTGCTGGAATATGGAGCAGCCGCCGCAAAAGGATTTGCTCCAGTTTATCGGACCGCCTCTCAAAGAACAGCTTCAAATCGTATTTGGGTTTGATGAAGTAAAAGCAGGTGTGTCAGATATGAAATTTCGTGAAGAGTTTGACCGGAAAGGAATATTTGAGTGTGTATTATATCCGGGGATAGCAGATACGCTGCGTCAGTTAAAGCTGCTGGGATACAGAATTTTGCTGGCGTCCTCGAAGCATGAGGAGGCCTGTGTGCGGATTATTGAACATTTTCATCTTCTGCACTGCTTTGATGGAATATTTGGGGCACAAGGGACTGGAAAGGGCTGCTCAAAAGAATATGTGTTGAACAGGTTATTCCGTGAAACAGGAATTGACCGCACAGAGGCTGTTTTGATTGGCGATACCAGGTTTGATGTGCTTGGGGCAAAGGCAGCCGGGATTCCCTGCATAGGCGCGGCATATGGATTTGGCAGCCGGGAGGAACTGGAAACAGCCGGAGCATGGGCAATCTGTAATAGTACAGCAGAAATAGAAAGCTGTTTAGACAGCTTAGGGCAAAGGCACTGCAAAGGTTACTTTTCACCCACACGTCCGTCACTGTGCTGACTGGTGTGGAGCCAGTACAGCGATACAGCCTGCAAAAGAGTAAAGTGAAGTATTAAAATTTGAAGCAATGGCAATAGAATCGAAAAAGTGATATAATAATAAAAATTTTATATGCAGAAACTACAAATGAGTACATATTGAAAGATATGAGGCGGCAGAAAAGGAATTGCGGGATAACAACGGCATATTAAATGAGAATGATGCCGTATCGCTTCCTGCGGAGATTGGCGTGCAGGATGGGATTCTCACAAGCCGCCGTATTTTTCCATTCAGAATCCGCACTCTGACAAAAATATCCTCTGCTGTTCCTGACGGTATCCTTTTGACGTTCGTATAAAGGCAGTCCAGACCGGCCCTGTAATTTCCCCGGAAGCTTTGCCGTAAAAGCAACAGAGCCTGTATTACAGAGGATTTTCCCATGCCATACAAAAACATGCTTCTCAATATTTACATTAAAAGCCGGTCTGTTTTCCGGAGCCGGCTCTTATGGCGAAGCCGTGAAGCACTGTGACCGCTGACAGAATTAAGAAATCAGGGGAAGCAAACAAAAATGACAGAGAATGAGACTGGCAGTCGGGATGATGAGAGCGTGACCGGCAGAGGCCGCGCTCTGCCGGTTCGCCTGCTGTCTCATTCAGGCGGCGGGAGTCAGGCCGGGATAAGCAGAACCTGACCGATATTCAGCAGATCGCTCTTTAAACCGTTTAAGCTTCGGATGGCGTCTGCCGTCGTGTTGTAGCGTTGGGCCAGCAGCCAGAGTGTATCACCCGCCCGCACCGTGTACTCGAAATACGATCCGCCGGAGGAGGACATGGGAATCCGAAGCACCTGGCCGATCTGCAGATTGTCGCCGGTCAGTCCGTTCAGGCGTTTGATGTCATCCACCGTTGTATGGAAACGCCGGGCCAGCAGCCAGAGCGTATCGCCCGGGCGGACCACGTACTCGGTGACGCCGTTTCCAGTGGCGGGCGGAATCACGTCCTCCGCTCCGAAGTAGGTGTTATAGAGCGCTTTCCAGGTGAGGGGCCCCACAATGCCGTCCGGCACAAGCCCCGCAGCACGCTGGAACGCGGAGACGGACTGTTCGGTCTCTCTGCCGAATATGCCGTCCTGCCCCGGTGCCGGAACTGCAGAGTTAAATTCCGCCGCCACGTTTAAGAGGTACTGCAGCGTAATTACGTCCTGACCGGAGGAGCCTGTGCGGAGAACGGCATCCGGCGGTACGGTTCCGATTCCAAGTGTCGTGCCCTCGCTGTCCAGCTCGGCCAGCCGAACGACGGAGGTGTACAGGTAGGAGAGTTTGTTCCAGGTGGCTTTTCCCACCACGCCGTCGGCCGCCAGATTAAAAATTTTCTGGAATTTCACGACAGCCGCCCGGGTGCTCTCCCCGAACACGCCCGTTTTGTCCGTGATGGATGGAATTGCGGGATAGTTGCGCCGGACTCTCTTCAGCCAGGTCTGGATGGTCTCCACGTTAAGTCCGGTGCTTCCTTTTTTGAGGGAGGAGCCGGGATAGGAGGTCACAATGCCGGTTATAATGTCGGTTTCTGCGATTTCCACGTCCTTCGGGTAGTAGGTGCGGAGAATCTGCAGCGGGCTTTTGCCCTTTTCCGCAAGGGAGACGGTTCCCCACTGGGACAGGCCGCCGCAGGTTGCGGTGGTGCCGTTGCAGAAGGATGTAAAGTAGGGGGCGATCTGCCCGGGCCTGCGGACGTACTCGTTAAAAATTTCGTCCACAATCCGGCTGACAGATTCATAGATATTGCGCCCTTTTACGAAATACTGGTCGTAGGCCGTACTGTTCGTTATGTCAAAGCTGTAGCCCCGGCTTCGGTACCACTCAGTAAACACCCGGTTCAGCGCAAAGGTGATAATCGCATATATATTCGCCCGAAGCGCCGCCTTGGGCCAGGTGGGGTAAATTTCGCTGCTGGCGACATTTTTCACGTATTCGGGAAAGGATACCTGAACATTGGACGCGGACGAGTCGGGACGCCCCAGGTGCACGGTGATGGGGTTTGGGATGACTACCTGCCGCAGCACGAGAGGGTTTATATCGGAGCCGGGCTGACTGCGCATCCCCCGCATGGAGACGGCGGGCGGCCCGATGGTGATCTCCGTCACATCCGTTGTGCGCTGGTCTTTTCGCATGGGAATAAATGCGAGAGGCTGAATGGCCGTCTCGTCCTCCAGAATCGGAATGCCCGTAATGTGAATTACCTGAAAGCCCTCCGCAAATGCAAGCACGTCGTAGCCGGTATAGGGTATGCCGTCGTAGCCCGGATCAAGGGACAGAGTGCGGTCAAGTGTTTCCAGCGCGATAAGCTCCGTCTCTCCGCTCTCGTCCGTCGTCACATGGAGAACGTGCCGCTCTCCGGCATCCATAATCCAGATCTGCACCCCGCGAAGCGGAAGCGCATCCTGCGCCGTCCGTGCCTGTACAATTAAATAACCGGTTGCCATAAAAAATAGACTCCTCCTTCATAATTTCAATCATTTCGGGAAACCTTCCTCTATGATTAAATTATGAAGGAGGAGCCGTTACAGTGACTCTGATTTTAAAGAAGCGTTTTTCCGCCGATAATAACCTTCCGAATCTCCAGCGTCTCCTTATCCAGCAGCACACAGTCCGCCCGCTTCCCCGCATCGAGACTTCCCACCGTATCGTCGATTCCGACGGAGCGGGCCGGGTTTATGGTGGCGCATGCAACGGCTGTGGCGACTGGAATCCCCATGGAAACCGCATTCCTCATGCACTGCATCAGGTTGGAGACAGAGCCTGCGATGGTGCCGTCGGAGAGCCTTGCGTAAGGGCCGGTTACGGTCACGTCAAGTCCGCCCAGATCGTAGCTGCCGTCCGGCATTCCGGCGGCGCGCATACTGTCGCTGATAAAGACGACGCGGTGCGGGCCGAAAAGCCGCAGCAGTGCCTCGATCATGGAGGCGTGGACATGGATACCGTCGCAGATTACTTCCGCCATGACGTTTTTCGCCATAAATCCGGCGGCAATCGGCCCCGGCGCCCGGTGGGACAGCGGCGGCATCGCATTGTACGTGTGGGTCAGGTGGTCAGCGCCAAGCGAAATGGCCTTTGCCGCAGTGTCGTAGTCACAGCCGGTGTGGCCGATGGAGACATGCACCTTTTTGGAAGCCTCCGGAATGAAATCGGCGGCGTCCGGCATTTCCGGCGCAATGGTAATCAGCTTCACAAGACCGCCGGAGGCTTCGATAAGCGCATCCAGCATCGGAAGGGACGGCGCAGCGATAAAGTCCGGATTCTGCGCCCCCTTCTTCTCAGGGGAGATAAACGGCCCCTCGAGATGGATGCCCATAAGCCTTGCGCCGTCCGCCCTGCCGTCGTGGTCCGCCCGGTAGCGGGCGGCATTCTCGCAGATGGCCGTAAGCCGGTCGGCGCCGAGCGTCATCGTGGCGGGGCAGATGGAAGTAATCCCGTTTGCAAGCTCGTAGGCTGCGATGGCAGAGAACGCCTCCTGTGTTCCGTCGCAGAAATCCGCCCCGGCCGCCCCGTGGAAATGCACGTCCACCAGGCCGGGAATCACGAAGCAGCCGGAGGCGTCCAGCGTCTCTCCCGCCGCAGCTGTTGTAAAGCGCCCGTCTTCTATGTACAGAGTGTCTTTCGCAAATCCCTCCGCACCCCGGAAGATGCTTCCGTTTTTTATAATCATATATTAATCCTCCCTGACAGAAAAATAACTTCTCGGAATCTTCAGCCCTTATTTCATGGGGCTTTCAGAACCTATTTTTCAAAAATCACCCACTTTTTTCTCTAAAACACTTGACAAACC
>CATJJD010000100.1 GCA_949740385.1 uncultured Lachnospiraceae bacterium | reverse complement strand
CACACAATCTGATCTCTGTTCTCATCCTTTCGATCCAGCAATTCCCTTCGCATCGGATGCAGCTGATCCGTACCGTACAGTTTCCGATACATATCAAAGGTTAATCCCACACTTCCCAGGGCAAGCGCCTGATTTTTTCTCTCCTCAAAGTCCTTTCTTCGCTGAAAACGAGGCTCAGCAACGTATGGCATTAGCAGCATTTTCTTCCCCTCTGTCGGCAGATATTTTCGAAAAAAGGGACTGTCATGCAAAACATCCGCCTCACAGATATACCCTTCAAATCCGTCCGCCGGTAAAATATCAGGAAGCCAGGCTCCACCGGCCGATTTCATCGAAAAAAAATGATTGACATTACAGTATTTGCGCCCCGGCACTGCATACAGATCAAACGAATCATTTAAATGCGAATAGAATATAACCAGATCACGATCCTCAATTTTTGCTGCATCCGTAATGCAGCTTACCTTCTTTTTCAATCCGTTTCTCTTCAAAACAAAAGCCGCCTCCAGTCTGTTTAAAAAAAGCGATTTCTTTCCAACCCACAGACCCGACTGCGTCCCCGTAATATAATCTACAATCTCATACCCTTCCGCTAACGCTTCCTTCAGGAAAAACACATGTTTTGTCAGCGGCAGGCGTTTGTTTACAATCTTATCAAAATTACACAGCAAAAATCCATTACAGTGCAGATCCACTATTACAATTCTCATATCCGTCACTCTCCATTCTTATATACTATCGTGACGGTAATATTGAATCGTACCATTTCATCGCGCACGCAAACGCCCACACCGGATCATAAACAGGATTCCTCTATCGGATATCCGACAGCTGCTCTACGATCAGAGTATCCTTACTCAGCAAAACCTCCAACTTTGTTCCTGCCTTTTGCAGCCACCGAAATTTTGAATCCATTCCCCTTAACAGTATTCTGTCAACACCTGATTTTACCGCAAATATATTTTTGCTCTTTCGGATTTCTTTTCCAGCTGTTCGGCAGCTTTCTTTTTCAGAAACATCAAACCGATCTGTAAACGCCTGCAGCAGCCGTTTTTGTTCTTTCAATACAGCGTCACTGATATTGCAGGCATTTTGCAGCTCATTTTCTGCCAACGCCGCCAAATACCCTCTGTCAATATTTAAATTCAGAAAATTTTTTTCGTTTGATGAAACTGCGTACATGACCGCATTGCGGTAATCACTTGCAACAATATTATTGACGGATGCAACGACTCCGGGAATCAGAAGCTTATCGGAATAATCCATATCAGCCCGACTGCGGCTGACAAAATCATTCAGACTCTGATACCCTTTTTTCACTGTGGATGACCAGGTATTTTTTCCGCAGCTGTTATAAACACAGATACTGTCATCCAGCCAGAATATGTCCTTTGCAATACACAGAGCTTCTGCCGCTCCATAACGATCCGGAACAATTCCATCAAATACTCTTCCGCTGTCATGCGATTTCCGAATTTTTTCTATGAAGCTTTTTCTGTATACCCCCCCGAAAAGATACATCCAAGATGCCATTGCGGTTTTGTACCCGCCATTAAATATCGACATGACAAATGTCCTGTCAGGGCTTTCTCAGTGTCGACACGATGACAGCGTCCGCTTCTTTTCAGTTTCTTCAATTTTCCATAAACAAGGCTTTTATCCGTATTTACAGGCCCTAAAAAATCATGTCCGAAATTTAATATTTCGGGATTTTCTTTCACAAGAATGCGGCGGATTTTCTCCAGTGCATTCTGATACAGAATATTTTTATCTCCGTACATCATGACCCATTGTCCATTGGCATGGCCTATGGCTGCTTCAAAGCTGTCACAGATTCCAAGCGTTCTTTCATTTCTGTAATACAAAAAACGCGAATCCCTCATCCCGTCCACAACATCCTTACAGTCGTTCTCAGAAGCATTGTCCGATACGATTACTTCATAATCCGTGTCATTCTGCTGCCTTATGGATTCAAGAAGAATTTTTACACATTCCGGACGATCCTTTGTCGGAATTACAATTGAAAAAAATGGTTGTTTCATCTTATCTCTCCTCCTGCTTCCGTTATATTGCAATAACTGTTTACGGCAGCACCAGCCAGTCTCCCATCTGCCTTCCCAGTTCTGCCGGCGTAAATTTCTCCGTGCCGCTCCCGTGATGCAGCGTCAGCTCTCCGAAATAAATCTTATCTTTTACGGAATACAGATCCACCCGAGCATGAGGAATTCCCTCCGACAGCTTTCGCGCTGTTTCCAGCATTTCCCTCAGCTTCACAGGACACGGAATCTGTACCGCCGGATCATTCGGATATTTAATGGAAGCCTCCAGATAATCCCACTCCGTTGTATACAGATTTCTTTTATGTACATCAAATCTTCCAAAGTCCACCTGTATCAGTTTTGGTTCCCCGTTAAAACAGAAAATTTTGTAATCCTTTAATTCTGTTTTCGACTCGTCTGTCATATACTGCTCGGCAATGATCCGCGGGGTAACATTTTTATAAGGCCACTCTCTTCCCCTGTAAAAATAATTTCTTTTCAGAGACCTGTCTATGAGTCTTCTGGCATTATGCCAGTCCGTATCATTTTTATCTCTGCAGATAACGACACCACCGGAATCATGTGTACATTTGAGCACAAACTGATCAGGCAGTTTTTCAAAATCTATTTCATCAAAGTTATTCCAGACCCCCAGAGTTGGAATGATATATTGCAGTCCAATCCTGTCTGCCACATAATTTTTCACTTCATATTTATCTACCAGTGTAGTATAAACCGGATTCCTGTCATAAAGCTTCAGCCACTGTACTTTCTCATTGAATGACTGAGGATGTTCGAGATTCAGTGTTTCTCCCGTCACAACCTGAAATTTTTTCTTTAAAAACTTTTCGTCCGGCCATCGGTCAAACAGTCCAAGCTCTGTCAGATAGTCAAACCGTATTGCCGGATACCGGATAAATCGTCCGGCCATCTGCAACAGTTTCTTTGTCATTTACAGTACCTCTCTCCAGCCGGGATTCGCAATAAATCCCAGATTATGATGCTCATAAATATCAGCTGTCGTTCTTTCATTCCATTCTTCACAATCAGAATGAATCCTGTAATCCTTTTTCCAGTAAATCTGCGGTTTTGCCTCCCGCATATGCCTTATAGTTGGAATCTTCTCTCCGTCAAATCCCATCAGAGCTGTCACAACCTCATCAAAACTGCACGGATCTTCGCCTGCCAGTATCACTCCCACGTCTTTTCTCGATGGGTTGACAGGCCCATCCTTCTCCCCGGAAATAATCATATCTCCAATATTAAAAAAACGCCTCT
>CATJJD010000099.1 GCA_949740385.1 uncultured Lachnospiraceae bacterium | reverse complement strand
GTCTTCTGCTCCCAGTTCTCCTCCGGAATGACCAGATCCACGTAGCGGATCGCCTCAAGCAGCTGTTTTCTCTTCTCCCAGTCAAAGTAGCACACCTTCTGCTTCTCGTTCCAGTTGAACTCGTCGGTGGACAATGCCACGATCAGGTAGTCACCCAGCTCTCTGGCCCGGCGGAGAAGATTCACATGCCCGTAATGCAGCAGATCAAATGTTCCGTATGTGATTACTTTTTTCATATTATTTGCCTTTCATCTTCTGGATCAGAAAATCCACGATTCGCTCTGCGGACTTTCCGTCGTTGATGCAGCCGATCTGTTCGATAAACTGCTCCGTTTTCTTTTGATAGAGCTCCTCGTCAAAGTTTCGGATGCGCTCGATCAGCTCGTCCGTCGTCTTTGCGTAAGGGAACGGCAGCTCCTCCATCTTAAAGTACATGCCTCTCTTTTTTAAGTACTTGTCCAGATCCGGTACGTACATAAAGGCAGGCTGTCTCGTGAGCATGAAGTCCGTGATGGCGGAGGAATAGTCGGAGATCATCAGGTCGGACGCAACGGTCAGCTCCTGCATGTCGACGTAGCGGCCGGCGTTGATAAAGCGCGGAGAGTCCGGCATAATCTCCTTTGTCTGGGCGGCGAGTCTCGGGTGAAGGCGGATCAGCATAACCCATGGGCTTTTCGTCCGCTCCTCCAGCGTGTCCAGTATCTGCTCGTAATTCAGGTTGTACCAGTGCAGCTTCATATCCTCCCGGAAGGTCGGGGCGTAGATGCACACCTTCGCATCCTCCGGAATTTTGAAAAATGCCCGGACCTTGTTTGTGGCTGCCTCGGAGCCGTTGATCAGAATGTCGGTTCTTGCGTCCCCAAGCTTTAGGATCTCCGCCTGACCGTTAAAAAATTCGTTCACAACATGGCGCTCCGTCTCGCAGCCGATGGTGGCATAGTCCACATACTCGCAGTCCTTTAAGAACATCTGCTCTTTGATGTTGAGTTCCTTGTCCGCCCGGTAGGATTTCTTGTCCGTGCCGACGTTTTTGAGGGTGATGCCGCCGTGGAAGGTGTTGAGGTAGATCGTTCCCGGCCTTTTGACAGCTCCCCTCTGATATTGTATGTTGAAGTGAATATTGTTGATCCAGACCTTTGCGGTGAGAAGCTCAAGAACTGCGCGGTATTCGGTGACGGTCCGTACACCCTTTGGTATGCCGGCCTTTTTGGCGCTGGTTCCTTTCCCGAGAATCCACACAAGGTCGTAGCCGTCGTTTCTTTTTAAAAATTCGTCACAGATCGCCTTCGGATTACAGCCGTATCCCTTCCCCCCAAACTGTGAAAAAACAACCTTTTTCCGGTTGATGGGCTGTATATATCTTGCAAGCCAGTAGCGAAGCTGCATTTTTCTCCCCATATCCTGAATGCCAATGACCTCGTTGACATTGTTATCCATTGTTATGCCCCCTCCTTATGAAATTTTTATTTCTGTAAATATCGTGCCCAAATTTCTGAATTTATCTGCAGGCAGTCGTTTTTTTAATAGTACAAGAATCTGAAAATAATGTCAAGGAAAACAATGGAAGGCCGATTTTTGTAAAAAAATCCAAAAAAATTTTAAAATTATAGTTGACAGAAGGGAGAATAGCATGTATAATAGCTTTTGTTGAAACGACAATGGCCCATCGCCAAATGGTAAGGCAACGGACTCTGACTCCGTCATTTCAAGGTTCGAATCCTTGTGGGCCAGCTACATATCCCCGGCAGCGACAGTTGCCGGGGATTTTTGCAGACGAAAATAAAGATTGTTTTTGCCTGCGCGAAAAAAGGAGGGATGTGCGGTGTATCAGTTTGAGAGCCGTGTGCGCTACAGTGAGGTGGATTCCGGGGGAGAGCTGACCTGGCTTGCGCTGATGGACTATTTTCAGGACTGCAGCGTGTTTCACTCGGAGGAGCACGACCTTAGTCTTTCCTACCTGACCCAAAATCATATCGCCTGGGTGCTGTCCTCCTGGCAGATCTGCGTCAACCGTATGCCGGCGCTGGCGGAGCCGGTGGTAGTGCGCACCTGGGCCTACGGCATGAAGGGCTTCTATGGGTACCGGAACTTTGAGCTGTGCGGCGGGCAAAAGGAAAGGCTTGCATACGCCAACTCCGTCTGGGTGTTAATCGACACGGAGACGGGGCGGCCGGTAAAGATTCCGCAGATTATGGTGGACCGGTACGGGCTTTATCCGCAGCTTCCGATGAACTGCTGTGAGAGAAAGATACGGGTTCCGGAGACGTACCGAAAGGAGGAGCCCTTTGTCGTGCCGCAGTATTTTATAGACACGAACCAGCATATGAACAACAGCCGCTATGTGCAGACAGCCTTTCAATATCTGCCGAAGGATTTTGCGGTGCAGGAGGTGCGGGTGGATTACCGGAGGGCGGCGGTGCAGTCGGACATTCTGATTCCGAAGGTGACGCTGGAAGAAAAGAGGGCGGTTGTGGTGCTGGATGCCATGGAGCCAAAGCCCTTTGCGGTGATCGAATTTCTATCGGAGAAGAGCGCCGGAATACAGGAGAACGGAACATGCGAATAGGTGAATATCAGAAACTATATTATAAGAAGAAAGTGGATTTCGGAATCTATCTGTCGGACGATCCGGCGGGGGATAACAGGGTGCTGCTGCCGGAAAAGCAGGTGCCGGACGGGCTTAAGATCGGAGATGCACTGCGGGTGTTTCTGTACCGGGATTCCAGAGACCGGCTGATCGCCACAACCAACGAGCCGAAGCTGACCCTCGGGGGCTGCGGTGTGCTGGCGGTGAAGGAGATCGGAAAGATCGGCGCCTTTCTCGACTGGGGGCTGGAAAAGGCCCTGTTACTGCCATATAAGGAGATGACGGAGCGTCCCGAGCCGGGGGCCGAGATTCTTGTGACGCTGTACGCGGACAAGAGCGACCGGCTCTGCGCCAGTATGCGGGGGCTGTACGAGCTGCTGGCGAAGGATTCCCCTTATCAGAAGGGGGATACGGTCACGGGGCGGGTGTACGAGTTCTCGGACAACTTCGGCGCATTTGTGGCGGTGGACGACCGTTACTCCGCACGCATCGCGGAGTCGGAGGATCACAGCTTTCTGCGGATCGGAGATGTGATTGAGGCGAAGGTCACCGGCGTAAAGCCCGACGGCAAGCTGGACCTCACCATGCGGCAGCCGGCGTACATCCAGATGGAGGACGACGCGAACCGCATTCTCACGCTGCTTGACTCCTACGGCGGCGTGCTGCCATTTACGGAGAAGGCGACGCCGGAGGTCATCAGGCGGGAGACGGGACTGAGCAAGGCGGCGTTTAAGCGGGCGGTGGGACGGCTGTACCGTGAACGGAAGGTTGTGCTTAAAGAGGGGAAAATCCGAAGGGCATCCGAAGAACAGCAGCGACGGTCTTAAGATCTGTAACATTTGTAACATTTTTTAATATATGCAGCAAAAAATCCCTTCTCCGGCGCGCCTGTCATGTGCGCCGGAGAAGGGATTTGTTCCCCCGAAGTAAGTGCTATACGGACACGTCGATATTTCCGCCGATATGCGGATTCACGGACATTTCCATCATTTTGGTGAGTCCGGAAGTCATCGACTCGTTCATCTCCATCGCCTTGTCCAGCATCTTAAGGCCTACGGCCTCGCTCATGGAGCCCTGGGTGGAGCCCTGTACTGTACCGAGGGCAAAGCCTACATTCGCAATATCCATGTCATATACCTCCTGAATCTGCAGTTTTACTGTATTCAGTATCGCACAGAAAACAGTAAAAAGCAAGGCGAATTTCTGTTTTG
>CATJJD010000098.1 GCA_949740385.1 uncultured Lachnospiraceae bacterium | reverse complement strand
TTTGGCTAAAAAAATGGTACTATAGTCACAAGTTGATCTGGCCAGATCACTTTTAAAAATCATAAGGGGAGTATGATTTTTATACGGAAAGCTGCAGGAAATACTGCAGCTTTTCTGCTGTCAGCCATGTTTTCGCACAATTTGAAAAGAAAAAGATTGTTTCCTTGAAACGGGTTCGGTATAATAGGAGAGCAAATTTATCGTAAGGAACTGGAAAATATGGAGAAGAATGACAGAAACCGTCATATTCGCTGGGACAGGCTGGACAATACGGCCAATTTATTTCCGTCCATCGCGGGGGAGAGTATGACGAACGTTTACCGCATCAGTGTGATTCTGGCGGAGGACGTGAAGAGAGAAAGCCTGCAGGAGGCTCTGGACATTGTGCTTCCGAAGATCGACGGATTCAACGTGCGGCTGCGCACCGGCGTGTTCTGGTACTATTTTGAGGAGAATGGCAAGCGGGCGCCCCGGGTGGTGGAGGAATCCTATTTCCCGTGCCGTTTTTTTCGGCCGAACCGAAACCGCAACTACCTGTTTCGCGTGACCTATTATAAGAAGAGAATCAACCTGGAGGTCTTTCACGCGCTGACCGACGGGATGGGGGGGATTAATTTTCTGCGGGAGCTGACGTATCAGTATCTGCGGCTTGTGCACCCCGAGCTTCGGGACGCGGCGGGGGACGGGCTGTCGGTGGACACGGCGCTCTCCACCGAGGACAGCTTTGTGCGCAATTACAAGCGGAGCCGGCCGAGCGGCTTCAACAAGGAGAAGGCGTACCTGATCCGGCAGGAGAAGCTGCCGGCGGGGGAGTTCGGCGTTATCCACGGCATTTTGCCGGTTGGCCGGTTAAAGGAGGTGGACCACCGCTACGGCACTTCACTGAACGAGTACCTGGTGTCCGTGTTTGTCTGGAGCGTCTACTGCGAGCTGTTCCACGGCGCGCCGGGAAAGCGGCCCATCCGGGTGGCGGTTCCGGTGAATCTGCGGCCGTATTTTGACTCCGACACCACGAAGAACTTCTTTATTATGGTGTCGGCGGAATTTATGCCGACGAAGGAGTCCTACACCTTTGAGGAGGTGGCCGCAGCCATAAAGGAGAGCCTGCACGAGCAGATCAACAAGGACCATTTCGAGGATCTGTTCTCCTACAGCGTGTCCAACCAGATGAACATTTTCATGCGGCCGGTGCCGCTGTTTATCAAAAATATCGCAATGCGGGCGGTGTACCGGAAATCGGCGGTGGCAAACACCAGTACGATCACCAACATCGGAAATATTAAGGTAGACGAAAAGTACAGGCCCTACATTCAGCTGTTCCACGCCTTTATCGCCATGTCGAAGGGACAGTCGCTAAAGGGCACGATCTGCTCCTACGGCGACGATCTTGTGATTACCTTCAGCTCCGTTTTTTCCAGACCGACGGTGCAGAAAGCGTTTTTTAGGAAGGTGGCGGAGGACGGCGTGGATGTGAAGATCGAGACGAACGGAGTGTACTATGAGTAAATGTCTGAAATGCAATGTGATGATATGCGACGACACGGACCGCTGTCCGCTGTGCCGCCATGTGCTGGAGGTAAAGACCGGTCAGGAGAAAAACTACTATCCGGACGCGATACTTGTGACGAAGCGGTTCCGGTTTCTGGAGAATCTGCTTTTGTTTCTGTCCATTGTGGCGGTGTGTGTTCTGGCAGGCATTAACTACACCGTCAATCCCGACATCCTCTGGAGCGTGATTGCGGCCCTTGTGCTGCTGTACGTCAATGTGGCGTTCAAGCTTGCGGTGATCGGAAAGAGCGGCTACATGTTTAAGACGGTGATGCTTGTGCTGATTGCGGTGCCGGTTCTTCTGTCCATCGACTATCTCACCGGATACAGCCGCTGGTCGCTGGACTATGTGCTGCCGGCGGGGGTGCTGGCGATGGATCTGATGCTTCTGATACTGATTCTTGTGAACCGCAGAAACTGGCAGAGCTACATGATGTCACAGATTTTTACGCTTTTGCTCTCCGTTGTTCCGGTGATTTTATATCTGATCAACGTCATACATTTTCCGTATCTGGCCTGGATTGCCTTTGGGGCGTCGGCATTTCTGTTTCTGGGAACGCTGATTTTAGGCGACCGGCGGGCCCGAACGGAGCTAAAGAGAAGGTTTCATATCTGAGACGGGAAATTTTGAGGTGAGAATTTGGCGAAGTGGACGGAAAGTATAAGGAGAGGAAAAGAGAATGAGAGCGCGGCCAGCGTGGAGGGGCGCGTGATCTCTGACCTGCTGTCGCATCTGACGAACGATCTGGCCATCGGAAAGAAGATCAGGAGCGGCGAGCTGCGCAAACGGTTGAAGGAGCCGCCCTGGAAGGTGCCGGAGTGCTTTAATATGACCCACATAGACCTTGCGAATTTCTCCATGAAGCTGCTGACCAGGAAGGAGAATCCGAGGGACGACATGGTGATTCTCCAGCTTCACGGGGGCGGCTACACCGGCGCGGTGCGAAACGCCTACTACGTGTTTGCCGGGCTCTACAACGAGGTGAGCCGCGGCTGCAGCGTGCTGACGCCGGACTACCGGGTGGCTCCGGAGAACCCGTATCCGGCCGCCCTTTCGGATGCGGTGGAGTCCTACCGGTGGCTCCTGGAAAAGGGGTATTTCGGCGAGCAGATCATTGTGGGCGGCGACTCTGCGGGTGGGGGGCTTGCGATGGCGCTGTGCATGTATCTGAGGGACAACAACATGCCGCTGCCCCGGGGGCTTGTGGCCATGTCGCCCTGGACGGACCTGACGGCCAGCGGGGAATCCTACGAGACGAACTATCTGAAGGACCCGCTGTTTGGAAACACCAGGGAGAGCCTGATCTACGTGAACGATTACGCCGGAAGCCACGATAAGATGGACGCCTACATCTCCCCGCTGTTCGGAGATTTCCGGGGATTTCCGCCCATGCTCATACAGGTGGGATCCATCGAGATGCTTCTCTCCGATTCGCTCTCCGTTGGGCAGAAGGCGAGAGAGCAGGGCGTTAAGGTGCGGCTGTCGGTGTACGAGGAGATGTTCCATGTGTTTCAGATGGCGTACCTTGCCATACCGGAGTCGAAGCGGGCCTGGGCGGAGATTGGCAGGTTTATCGAGGTCTTAAGGCGCGACGAGCGTCTCTGACCGGAAAGAAAAAGGAGGAATGAATCAGATGAGTGATTACAGAATGAGTACAAAGTGCGTACAGAGCGGCTACACGCCGGGAAACGGGGAGCCGAGACAGATACCGATTATCCAGTCGACAACCTTTAAGTACGACACGGGCGAGGATATGGGGAAGCTTTTTGACCTGGAGGCCAGCGGCTATTTCTACACAAGACTTCAGAATCCGACCAACGACTACGTGGCGGCAAAGATTGCGGACCTGGAGGGCGGAACCGCGGCGATGCTTACATCTTCCGGGCAGGCGGCCAACTTCTTTGCGCTGTTTAATATATGCGAGGCGGGGAGCCACATCGTCTCCTCCTCCTCGATTTACGGCGGAACCTTCAATCTGATCTCGGTGACGATGAAGAAGATGGGGATCGACGTGACCTTCGTCTCCCCGGACTGTACGGCAGAGGAGTTAAACGCGGCGTTCCTTGACAACACCCGGGCGGTGTTCGGGGAGACCATCGCAAACCCGGCGCTGACGGTTTTAGACATCGAGAAATTTGCACAGGCGGCCCACGCCCACGGCGTGCCGCTTATTGTGGACAATACCTTCGCGACGCCGGTGAACTGCCGGCCCATCGAGTGGGGGGCGGACATTGTGACCCACTCCACAACGAAGTATATGGACGGCCACGGGGCAGCTGTGGGTGGCGCAATCGTAGATTCCGGCAAATTCGACTGGATGGCGGAGAAGGACAAATTTCCGGGGCTGTGCACGCCGGACGAGTCCTACCACGGAATCACTTACGCGGAGCGGTTCGGAAATGAGGGGGCGTTCATCACAAAGGCCACGGCACAGATGATGCGGGACCTGGGCTGCATTCAGTCGCCGCAGAACGCGTTTCTTCTGAACCTGGGGCTGGAGTCTTTGCATGTGCGCATGCCGCGCCATGTGGAGAACGGTCAGGCGGTGGCGGAGTTTTTGAAGGATCACCCGAAGGTTGTCTCCGTAAGCTACAGCGGCCTGCCGTCCGACCGTTACTACGAGGCGGCGCAGAAATATCTGCCGAAGGGCGGCTGCGGCGTGGTGTCCTTTGAGATTCAGGGGGGAAGAGAGGCTGCGGAGGTGTTTATGAAGAACTTAAAGCTTGCGGCCATCGAGACTCATGTGGCGGACGCGAGAACCTGCTGCCTGAATCCTGCCAGCACAACCCACCGGCAGATGACCGAAGAGCAGCTCGCACAGGCGGGCATTCCTGCGGGACTCATCCGCATCTCCTGCGGGCTGGAGGATAAGGAGGATCTGATTGCGGACCTTGCGCAGGCGCTGGAAGCGGTCTGATTATTCGGATCGGATGTATTTCGAAATAAAAAGGTGTCATATCGGCTGATATGGCACCTTTTTTGTAGTCTATGCGGTTTTTCCGGTGTAGAGCTGGTAGTATTTGCCCCGCTCTGCGATGAGCTGCTCGTGGCTGCCCCGCTCGATGACGCGTCCCTGCTCCAGCACGATAATGCAGTCGCTGTTTCGGACGGTGGAGAGGCGGTGGGCGATCACGAAGGTGGTGCGCCCGCTCATCAGCTTATCCATGCCGTCCTGCACGATGCGCTCGGTTCGGGTGTCGATGGAGCTTGTGGCCTCGTCGAGAATCAGAACCGGAGGATCGGCGAT
>CATJJD010000097.1 GCA_949740385.1 uncultured Lachnospiraceae bacterium | reverse complement strand
TTTTGATATGCTCCCGGCTCCGCAGGCGACTATGGTCTGTTTCTCCTCCATAATCAACACATTATAAACCCCTTCCGCCCCGCTCCGTGCATACCCCACATTCTCCATATTACCCGCCATCCCCTTCTGCCGGTACAGGTAATACGGCAAAAGCCCCATTCTTCGGCAGAACTCTTCGCACAGCTCCATATGCTCTTTCGTATTCACCATCCGCAGATGCCCGTAGCGCTCCTTAAACATATTGAGTCTTGCGGCGCGCTTCATTGCCAGTGAGTGAACCGTCACGTTGTCCGGTCCAAGCTCCGCAATGCGCTCCATCGTGTTTCGCACATCCGACAGGCTCTCCTCAGGCAGCCCGATAATGAGATCCATGTTGATGTTGGTAAAGCCGAGACGGCGCGCAAGGTGAAAGGCTTCCACGGTCTGCTCCACCGTGTGACGTCGTCCGATGAGATCCAGCGTCTCCTGCTTCATCGTCTGGGGGTTAATGGAGATGCGGCTGATATTGTGATCGCGAAGCACCTTAAGCTTTTCCTCCGTGATCGAGTCCGGGCGCCCCGCCTCCACCGTAAACTCCAGGCAGTCCTTAAAGTCAAAGCGTTCCCGAAGCTTCGTCAGCAGACGGTCCATCTGGTAAGGCTCAAGAGTCGTCGGCGTTCCGCCTCCGATGTAGACGCTGTTTAGCTTGCGGTCTGCAAACCGCGCTGCCGCGTAGCCGATCTCCCGCTCCAGCGCGTCCAGATAACAGTCCACCTGTCCGCGCCACGCGGATAGCGGGTAGGAAGTAAAAGAACAGTACAGGCAGGTGCTCGGACAGAACGGAATGCCCACATAGAGGCTGTAGCCCCTCTCGTAGTCGATGCGGGACAGCAGCTTTCGCTCTCTTTGCGCAATCCCGATCGCCAGCGCGATCTTCTCCTCCGTGGCATAGTATGTATCCCGCATATATGCTGCCGCCTGCTCCTCAGTCGCATCGGCGTCCAGAAGCTTCATCGCAATTTTCACAGGGCGGATGCCCGTCAGCGCCCCCCAGGGAAGACTCCTGTTACAGATCTCCTCCAGCATTTTATAAAGATGCTGCTTCAGCGCGTTTTTCGTGTCAATACGGCTGGCAAAGTCCACGGGAAACTCCACGCTGCGGCTGGATTCCCCCTGCCAGCACAGAGAAATACCATCATCGCCGTAATGGACCGTGAGGGTGCATTTCGCCTCCTGCTGCTGCTCCTCACTCAGCTCCGCGGCCTCCCGGTGCATGCACGCCACATTTTTGTCCTGCACCTCGGATGGACTGCACGTATAGTAGAGCTCCACATCCTCCCCCGGAAAAAAAGCTCTGATCAGCGAGTGCACATCATATTCATAATCCGGCCGGTTAAAATATACAAGAATCATAGAAACGGGTTGTACATCCTCTCGTTTTCAATAGTCGTCTCCTCGTTGTGGCCCGGGTAGACCGTCGTGCGCTCCGGAAGCACCATAAGCTTATCCTTAACACTGCGGACCAGCTCCGACGCGCTCCCCTTCGCAAAATCGGTTCGGCCGATCGACATGCAAAAAAGGGAGTCCCCCGAAAAGACCACATCCTCATACGGAAAATAATAGCAGCACCCGCCCACCGTATGACCGGGCGTGTGCAGAACACGAACAGAAAAGCCCGCAAGAGAAATCTCCTCCTCGTCCCGCACAAACCGGTCCGCATGGTACACCGCCGCCGCGCCCTCCATCCAGCTGGCGTTCAGCTCTGCATTCTCCAGCGTCTCCTTCTCCGCCTCGTGGGCATAGATCGGGATGTCAAACGCATCCGCAAGCGCCTTCGCAGCCGCCGCATGGTCAAAATGCCCGTGGGTCAGAAGAACCGCAACCGGCTTAACCCCCTCTGCCTGCACTCTCTGTGCAAGCTGCTCTGCAGCCGCGCCGGGGTCGACGATCAGAAGCTCCTTCGTCTCCTCGTTGATCACAAAATAACAGTTGGTCTGCACCGGCCCCACGACATACCGGTTAACTTTCATTTTCCCCATCCTTATTTTCCTTCCTGATAACATCGGCTGACTGACATCCCGCAAAAATCCGGCCACCGGCAACTCGTCAGCCGGTGGTCCGCTCAATATCAATCACACTCTCAATCTGTCTTATCCTCTCAATGATGCGGATAATCTCGCCCCGTCCCTTCGTCCGAAAGGCCACTCCGATGGTGGCGATCCCCTGCCGGTTCGTCTTGGACTGCATGCCGGTGATATTAATATCGGCCTCCGTAAACACCTTCGATATGTCCACAAGAAGCCCCGGGCGGTCATGGCAGAAAATCCGTATCTCCGCATTGTACTCCCCGAAATCCTCGTCCGCGGCTCCCGCCTGCCACTCGGCCTCAATCAGGCGCTCCCGCTCCATATCCGAGAGGTGGAGCATATTCACGCAGTCCGTCCGGTGTATCGACACGCCGCGTCCTCTTGTGACAAAGCCCACAATCTCGTCCCCCGGAACCGGGCTGCAGCACTTGCTGAAATGCACGGCAATATCGTAGAGCCCCCTGACCACGATACCGCTCTTCGAGCGCTGAAGCGGCTGCGGCTGCTGGCGGCCTCCCGCCGACAGATTCTGCATAATGTCCGCGTCCGTCACCGGCAGCATGTGGTCCTTCCGGTACTCCTCATACATCCGGTTTACAATCTGCCCCTCCTTAAGACCTCCGTGACCGATGGTCGCAAGGCAGGAATTCCAGTCCCGAAAGCCGTATTTTCGCAGAATTTTCTCCTGATACTCCGGGCGGTTGATGTCTGAAAAGACAATGCTGTGGGACCTGGCGTAGGCCTGCACCAGCTCCTTGCCACGCAGAATATTCTCCTCCTTCAGCTCGCTTCGAAACCACTGGTTGATTTTATTTTTCGCCTGGGTGCTTCTTACAATATTCAGCCAGTCTCTGCTCGGGCCTCTGGAATTCTGTGAAGTAATAATCTCTATCCGGTCGCCGTTCTGAATCACGTAGTCGATGGGAACAAGCTTGCCGTTGACCTTGGCCCCCACCATCTTATTCCCCACCGCAGAGTGGATGCTGTAGGCAAAATCAATGGGATTGGAGCCGTTCGGCAGGTTTTTTACGTCGCCGGACGGCGTGAAGCAGAATACCGTGTCCGAAAACAGATCCAGATCGCTCTTTAGCAGCGACATAAACTCGCGGTTGTCGGAGAGGTCCTGCTGCCACTCCAGAATCTGGCGCAGCCAGCTCAGCTTCTCCTCCTCCGTCACCGTCGTCTCCGTCGCGACGCCGTTGTTCGCCTCCTTGTACTTCCAGTGGGCCGCAATTCCGTACTCCGCCGTGCGGTGCATTTCAAACGTGCGGATCTGAATCTCAAAAGGCTGGCCGCTCGGCCCAATCAGCGTCGTGTGAAGCGACTGGTACATATTCGGCTTCGGCATTGCAATGTAGTCCTTGAACCGGCCCGGAATCGGCTTGTACTTCTCGTGCATAATGCCCAGCGCCGCGTAGCAGTCCTTGATGGAATTCACGATAATGCGGATGGCAAACAGGTCGTAAATCTGGTCGATTGTCTTGTCCTGATTCACCATCTTCTTATAGATAGAAAAAAAGTGCTTGGCACGCCCCGAGATCTCCGCCCGGATACCGGCCCCCTCGATCTGGTTTTTCACCTCCTGCACAAGCCCCTGCACATAGTCGTCTCTCGCGCTCTTTCGCATGACGACCTTCTCCACAAGATCGTAGTACGCTTCCGGATTCAGATAGCGCATGGCCAGATCCTCAAGCTCAATCTTAATCTTGCTGATGCCGAGTCTCTGTGCAATCGGGCAGTAAATCTCCTGTGTCTCTCGCGCAATGCGCTGCTGTGCCTCGGTGGACTGATAGCGCAGCGTCCTCATATTGTGGAGGCGGTCCGCCAGCTTGATAATAATCACGCGGATGTCCTTCGCCATCGCAAGAAACATCTTCCGCAGATTCTCCGCCTGCATCTCCAGCCGCTCCGCGTTTTTCTCCTTCGGATTCTTTGCGCGGTCGGTCAGATGCAAATGCTGCAGCTTCGTGACGCCGTCCACAAGCAGAAGAACTTCCTCACCAAACTCCGCCTTCATCTCGGCGTCGGTCATGATCGTATCCTCCAGCACGTCGTGCAAAAGCCCGGCGGCGATCGTCTCCTTGTCCATCTCCAGCTCCGCGAGAATAATCGACACACTCAGCGGATGGATAATGTACGCCTCCCCGGATTTGCGCACCTGTCCCTCATGAGCCGCATAGGCTTCCCGGTAGGCGCGCTCGATCAGAGAAATATCCGCGGAAGGGTGGTACTTGCGGATACCCGCGATCAGCTCCTCATACAGCTCCTTCGGGCTTGCGAACTCCCTTATTGACTTAATGTTTCCCGGTCCGGAATGAAATTCCTGCTCCAGCCGTTCCAGTTCTTCTGTAGAAATGTCTGCCATATGTCCACCTGCTCACACAAACCAACGAATTTTAATTAGAATATAATACTTTATTATATTTTATTTTTTTCTGGAATGCAATATCTTCGAATATTTTGCACATTTGTTTGAGAATTATAATATATCTTCGCAATCTTTTTGTAGAAACTGCAGTGCAGGCTACAGCAGAAGCCGGTAGCGGCGCGTCAGACTGCCCGAAACAGACGTATCCCCGACGTAGACAAAACCGAGCTTTTCCGCCAGAGCGATGGACGCGGCGTTCCCCTCCTCCGTCAGCAGATTGATCCTGCCGCACTGCAGAACCGACCGGGCATAGGCAATCACTTCGGTACACACCTCTGTTCCGAAGCCCTGCCTTTGCCACTGGGGATGAATCAGATAGCCCAGCTCAACCTCCACGCCCTCCGGGTACTCCCGGTTCTCAAGCCCCACCCTGCCAATCAGCCGTCCGCCTGCCTCCTCGATCACCAGCCACATCCCGTAGCCGAAATAGCGGTACATGCAGCGGATATAATTTTTCTGGTACTCCCGCTCCTCCTCGATGGGATAGAGCGGTTCGACATAGCCGGGGAGGCGTTTTCCGTCCGCCCCCTCTCTCCAGGCAAGCCCCGGAGTCTCGTAGAGCGCGATAAGCGCCTCCAGATCCTCCATCGCAAACTCCCGCAGCCAAAACCGCTCCGTCCTTGCGATTGTCCAGGGAATGCTGTGATGTCTCTGAAAAATCCGCAGCAAAAAGGCGTCGTCCACCTCCTCGAATCCCTCGATGAGCATTTCCACGCCATAGTAGAGCTGTCCCGGCAGCGCAGGGTTCACATACCCCGCCACTGCCATATTATACCGCTTTGCAATCCGTATCGCGGAATCTGTCGCGGCAAGCATCAGACACTCCTTTGCCGACAGCCCGCGGGCCGTGAGGGCGGCCTCAATTTCCCCCTCCCTCACATGGCACAGCTCGGTCATGCACACAAGCCTCGGCCTTGTGTGCAGCTCCCCCTCCATATAGAGAATTGCCCGAAGCTGCGGGCTTTGGCTCTCCTCGTACATCCGGCCCCTATACCGTCTCCGGCTCCGGGTAATCCACGCCGAAGGTATCCACCGTAACGCTCTTAATCACCTGATCCTCCAGCGGCCGGTCGCTGTAGTCGGTGGCCGTCTCCGCAATCCGGTTCACCACATCCATGCCGTCCGTCACCTTCCCGAAGGCCGCGTAAGCGCCGTCGAGATGCGGCGCATCCTTATGCATAATGAAAAACTGGCTTCCCGCGGAATCCGGCATCATGGAGCGCGCCATGGAGAGCACGCCTTCCGTATGGCGCAGACTGTTCTCCACGCCGTTTTGCGCAAATTCTCCCCGGATGCCGTAGCCCGGCCCGCCGGTTCCGTTCCCGTCCGGGTCGCCGCCCTGTATCATAAAGCCGTTTATCACCCGGTGAAAAATCAGCCCGTCATAAAAGCCCTTCTTCACAAGACTGATAAAATTGTTCACGGTGTTCGGCGCCGTCTCCGGATAGAGCTCCGCCGTAATCACACCCCCGTCTGCCATCGTAAATGTCACTTTCGGATTTGCCATTGTATGATCCTCTCTTTCTGTTATAAATGCTGTCAACAACCTCCTGCTGCTCCGCCAGGGCCCGGACAACCTGCGGAAAATCCATAAAGTGGGATGCCTTCACAAGAATCACATCCCCCTCTCTCACATAGGCCAGAAGCTCCGGCAGCATCTGCTGTACGGTTCTGTAGTAGTGAACATCGCAGTCCCCCTCCGCCGCCGCTACCGCATACTCCTTCGCCAGCTCGCCCGCCGCAAACAGCGCGTCGATCCCGTACTCCGCCGCCGTCTCGCCGACGCCGCGGTGCAGCATCCGCTCGCCGCTGCCCAGCTCGCCCATATCGCCCAGCACCGCGATTCGCCTTCCCTTCGCCCGGGCCAGCACCTCGAGTGACGCCCGCATGGACATGGGATTCGCGTTGTAGCAGTCGTCAATGACTGTCATGCCCTTCGTCTCAATCCGGTTCGACCGCCCGGCGATCGTCTGAACCGCCGCAATTCCCCGGGCGATCTCCTCCGTCGAAAGAGAAAGCGCAAGCCCCACCGCAGTCGCCGCCAGCGCGTTGTACACATTGTGCTCTCCCGGAATCGGAATGTGAGCGAAAAACGAACCCTTCGGCGTGTGAATCTGTGCCCGGACGCCCTCCAGCCCAAGATTCTCGATGTCCGCCGCATAAATTTCCGCTCTGCTGTTCTCCAGACCGTAAAAAATAACCGGCTTTCCGTTCACCGTCCGCCGGGTGCACAGCCGGTCGTCGTCGCCGTTTAAGATCACCGTTCCCTCTGGCTGCATGTGGTCGAACATCTCGGTCTTCGCCTGCAGAATGCCGTCCCGCGTGCCGAGATTTTCCAGATGGCAGAGGCCGATATTGGTAATCACGCCGATGTTCGGCTTCGCGATCTCCGAGAGCAGATGCATCTCCCCGAAGTCCGAAATTCCCATCTCCAGCAC
>CATJJD010000096.1 GCA_949740385.1 uncultured Lachnospiraceae bacterium | reverse complement strand
ATTCATCCGCACCACGGACGATTACCATGAGAGACAGGTGCAGAAGATCTTCAAGCGGATGTACAATCAGGGCGACATCTACAAGGGGGCCTACGAGGGCATGTACTGCACCCCCTGCGAGTCCTTCTGGACGGAGTCGCAGCTTGCGGACGGCAAGTGTCCGGACTGCGGCAGGGAGGTAAAGCCTGCCAGAGAGGAAGCTTACTTTTTTAAGATGAGCAGGTACGCGGACCGGCTGATCGACTATATCAACACCCATGAGGAGTTTATTCAGCCGGTGTCCCGCAAGAATGAGATGATGAACAATTTCCTGCTGCCGTGGCTTCAGGACCTGTGTGTGTCGAGAACCTCGTTCAGCTGGGGCGTGCAGGTGGATTTTGACCCGAAGCATGTTGTCTATGTGTGGCTTGACGCGCTGACGAACTATATTACGAAGATCGGGTACGATCCGGACGGTTCCTCGGAGGTCTTTGACAAGAACTGGCCGGCGGATCTGCACCTGATCGGAAAGGATATTGTGCGCTTCCACACGATCTACTGGCCGATTTTTCTGATGGCTCTCGATCTGCCGCTGCCGAAGCAGGTGTTCGGGCATCCGTGGCTGCTGCAGGGCGGCGAGAAGATGAGCAAGTCGAAGGGCAACGTGATCTACGCGGACGATATGACGGAGCTGTTCGGCGTGGATGCGACGCGCTATTTTGTGCTGCATGAGATGCCGTTTGACAATGACGGTATTATTACCTGGGAGCTGGTTGTGGAGCGGTTTAACTCCGATCTTGCCAATATTCTCGGCAACCTGGTGAACCGCACCGTCTCCATGAGCAACAAGTATTTCGGCGGTGAGGTGAAATCCACCGGCGTTTCGGCCGATGTGGATGCGGACCTTAAGGAGGTTGTGACGAAAACCCGGGCGCGTGTGGCGGAGAAGATGGAGAAGCTGCGTGTGGCGGATGCGATCTCGGAGGTGTTTGCGCTGCTTCGCCGCTGCAACAAATATATTGATGAGACGACGCCCTGGGTGCTGGCGAAGGACGAGGCCGGAAAGGAGCGTCTGGCGGAGGTTCTGTACAATCTGACGGAGTCCATCGTGATCGGGGCGAGCCAGCTTCACGCCTTTCTGCCGGAGACGGCGGAGCGCATTGTGTCTCAGCTCGGCACTTCGCTGCGGGGCTATGAGCAGCTGGATCAGTTCGGCCTGTATGAGAGCGGAACGAAGGTGACGGAGACGCCGGAGATTCTCTTTGCACGGATGGATATTAAGGATATTATGCCGAAAATCGAGGAAATTCAGGCGGCCCAGCGGGCGGAGTACGAGGAGGAACAGAGACGGCTGGGCATTGAGCCGCAGGGGGAGACGGCGGATGTGCCGGTGATCGACATTGAGCCGAAGGAGGAGATTACGTTTGATGATTTCGGCCGTATGCAGTTCCAGGTTGGCGAGATTCTGGCCTGTGAGGCGGTGGAGAAGTCGAAGAAGCTTCTCTGCTCTCAGGTGCGGGTCGGAAGCCAGGTGAAGCAGATTGTGTCCGGCATCCGCAAGTACTATACGCCGGAGGAGATGGTCGGAAAAAAGGTGATGGTTCTTGTCAATCTGAAACCGGCGAAGCTGGCCGGCGTGCTGTCGGAGGGGATGCTTCTGTGCGCGGAGGACGCGGAAGGGAATCTGTCGCTGATGAGGCCGGAGCGGGATATGCCGGCGGGGGCGGAGATTTGTTAGGAGAAAATCGAAAGCTCAGTAACGTCGCGAAGCTTGGCGAACGGCGGAAAGAATGACCGGAAGGAAACAGTCCGATAAAATCCATGGCTCTTAAAAAGCCGGAATTTCTGTCGGACTGTTTCTTTTTTATCTGTCAGTGGCATAAATTGTTATTTCCCAACAGTTTCTTTTCGGCTAAATGTCCAGAAGATCAGCAATCTCGGAAAAGCGGATCAACAGATCATCACAGATATTAACCTTGATAACGGAATCAAATGGATACTGAACGCTCAGGATATTGCCTTCGAAGTTGTTGACTGTCACAATCCTGCGCCGTGGGTCAACGATCCAGTACTCGCGAACTCCGGCATTTTTGTAGTAATAAAGCTTGCGGATGTAATCATCAGCCGGATTGCCGGGGGAAACAATTTCAATGATGAAATCCGGGGCGCCGTTGCAGCGTTTTCCATCCAGTTTATCTCTGTCACAGATAACCATAATATCAGGCTGAACGATTATAAGAGGCTCGTCGGACAGCTTTACGTCAAAAGGGGCAGTGAATATCCGGCAGTCTCCTTTTTTGCTTTTGATGTAGTTGTAGATGATATTGGACAGTTCCACAGATAAGGTCTGGTGTATCTGTGAAGGGCTGGCCATATCATAGATAACGCCATCAAAGACCTCTGCCCTCCTGTTCTCCGGCAGAGCCTCATATTGCTCCAGAGTGATTGTTTCCTGCTGTAATGCAGGCGGCATAACGGACACTTCCTTTCATTGTTTGTAGCAGTAAATGCGCTCTCCTTTTTGCTGTGTCTATTATAACGATTTCACATGCTTTGTGCAAGCTCCCTTTGCTTTGAGTTCCCCATTTTTTGTGGTGTAAGTTGAAAAACTCCCTCATTTTTTGTATTATAGATGCGGGGAAGGGAGGGATCATTTGTATGGATGAATTATATTTAAAGCGGAAAGCAGACGACTATCTGCATAGCTGGAGGTGTGATCCGAATCGAAATCCGCTGATTGTAAAGGGGCCGCGACAGGTTGGGAAAACGGCTTCCATCCTTCATTTTGCAAAAAAGACATATCAGAGTGTTATTTATATTAATTTTGTTGAGGAGCCCAAATACAGACTTATCACGGAGGATGGATACAGGCCGGAGGATATTCTGCGGAATATTTCGCGGATCGACCCGTACAAACGCTTTATTCCGGGAGAGACGCTTATTTTCTGGGATGAATTGCAGGAATACCCGGAAATTGTCACGGCACTTAAGTTTTTCAAAATTGACGGTCGGTATGATGTGATTTGCAGCGGCTCTCTGCTGGGAATTTCTTATAAGAGGATTGAGAGCAACAGTGTCGGCTACAAAACGGATTACCGTATGCATTCGATGGATTTTGAGGAGTTTTTGTGGGCAAAGGGATATGATAATACGGCAATTTCTGAGATGCTGCGGCATATGGAGGAGGGACAGCCTTTTTCGGAAACGCTGATGCGGGTGTACGGCGGCCTTTTTTTAGACTATTCGATACTCGGCGGTATGCCGGCGGTCGTGCGGGAATATATTCAAAACGGAACTTTTGAGGGTACACTGCAAATACAGAGACAGCTTTTGGAAGATTACAGGGAGGATATTCGCAAATATGCCGACGGGATGGATCATACAAGGATTCTCAATGTATTCGAGCAGATTCCGATTCAGCTGGCGAAGGACAATAAGAAATTCCAGATTTCCAAAGTGGCAAAGGGCGCTCGATTTAAAGATTATCGCGGCTGTATTGAATGGCTGACCAATGCAGGGATTATCAACATCTGCTATTGTCTGAATTATCCGGAGCTTCCGCTGCGGGGGAATTATGACGGTACAAAGTATAAAATTTACTTTTTTGATACGGGGCTGTTTGTAGCCATGCTGGACGAAGAGGCGCAGGAGGATCTTCGCGCGAACAGAAATCTTGGCGAATATAAGGGCGCATTGTATGAAAATATTGTCGGAGAGGCACTCACGAAGTGTGGGTATCAGCTTTATTATTATAAGAAAGATGATTCTACAATGGAGGAAGATTTTTTTGTCAGAACGAGTGATCGGCTGTTTCCGGTGGAAGTAAAAGCCACACGGGGGACAGCAAAATCCCTTCGGACATTGATAAAAAGCGGACAATATCCGGATATAGACTGTGGAATTAAATTTACGGCAGGAAATATCGGATATAGTGATGGAATTTACACATTTCCTTATTTTTGCGCATTTCTCTTAAAACGATACATGAAAAAGTTAAATATGTAATATATCTGACAAATCTGCAATATTTCTCCCGCGGCATCTGCCATAATTTCCATACTGGATAAAATGGAGGTGCGGAATATGGAGCTATATGATTTTCGGGCAGAGTATCAGAAGAATCCGGCGGACATTTCAGTGAAGTGTCCGCGTTTTTCGTGGAAAATGAGGAGCGAAGAGCGGGATGTGCGGCAGCTGTCCTATCGCCTGCAGGTGAGCTGCGGCGGGCGCGAGGTGTGGGACTCCGGCGTGACCAGGAGCGATCAGTCGGTGCTTGTTCCATACGGCGGAAAGGAGCTTCTGCCGGAGACGGTGTATCGGGTGAAGGTGACAGTGGAGGACAATTACAACCATACAGAAGAGTCGGAACTGGTCTTTGAGACAGGAATATTTGACCCGGAGACATTTTCGGCGGATATGATCACGCATGATTTTGAGGCGGAGGAGAAAGCCTGTCCGATATTTTTCCGGCATTTTACGGTGAAGAAGAAGGTGGCCCGCGCGTTCGCCTATGCCACTGCCCAGGGCGTTTACGAGCTGTATATCAACGGGCGGCAGGCGGGGGATCTGCGCATGGCGCCGGGCTGGACCAGCTACCGCAATCGGCTGATGTATCAGAAATATAACATTACCGGGCTTTTGGCCGGGGAGTCGGAGGAGAACACGGTCGAGATTGCGGTGGGCAACGGCTGGTACAAAGGCTATCTCGGCTTTGACGAGAAGCCGAACCACTACGGCGACCGGGTGGGCGTCTTTGCGGAGCTCCACATTTTTTATACGGACGGCTCGCAGGAAATTGTTAAGACGGACACGGACTGGAAGGTGCGGACCGGGCAGATTCTGGAGAGCGAGATTTATTTCGGCGAGACGGTGGACACAACTGTGGAGAATTTCCGCGAGGGAACGGTATGCGCGGTGAATTTTGATAAATCAGTGCTCTGTCCGCAGGAGAATGAGCCGGTGCGGGTGACAGAGCGGCTGAAGCCGGTCAAAATTTTTACGGACCCGGCGGGCAACCGGCTGGTGGATTTCGGGCAGAACATGACGGGCGTTGTGGAGCTTACCGTAAAAGGCGAAAAGGGACAGAAGGTAGTGGTGAGCCACGCGGAGACGCTGGACAGAGACGGCGTGTTTTACACGGAGACGCTTCGGACGGCAAAATCGGTCGACACCTACATATTGAACGGAGAGGAGCAGGTGCTGCGCCCGCATTTTACGTTCCACGGCTTCCGCTACGCGAAAATTGAGGGGCTGGATGAACTTGGGGAGGAGATGTTTGCCGGCTGCGTGATGCACTCGGACATGGAGGAGATCGGAAGCTTCTGCTGCTCCAACGAGAAGGTCAACCGGCTTCAGAGCAACATTACATGGAGCTTTCGGGACAATTTTCTGGATATTCCGACGGACTGCCCGCAGAGAAACGAGCGGCTGGGCTGGACGGGGGACGCTCAGATCTTTGCCTGGACGGCGGCGTTTAACCGGAATACGGCGCGCTTTTTCTCGAAATGGATGCGGGATGTGGCCGCGGACTCTTCACTTGACAAGGGAGTGCCCCACGTAGTGCCGGATATTCTCGGCTCCTACAGCTCGTCGGCCTGGAGCGACGTGGCGGTTATCGTTCCGTGGGTGGTATACCAGATTTACGGGGATGTGCGCATTCTGGAGGAGTCGTGGCAGGTTATGCACGAGTGGGTGGACTATATAAAAAACCACTGCGGCGCAAACGGCCTGTGGCAGAGCGGCTTCCAGTACGGCGACTGGCTGGCGCTGGACAAGGAGGAGAGTGCGGACCGCACCGGGGCTACCGACCGGTATATGATCGCCAACGCCTACTATATTTACGTGACGGACCTTGTCGCAAAGACCGCGGAGATTCTCGGCAGGAACGAGGCGGCGGAAAGGTACCGCAGTCTGCGCAAGGAGACGCTGTCCGCTTTTCAGCGGGAGTACTACACCGAGACCGGGCGGATTGTCAGCGAAACCCAGACCGGGGCGGTGATCTCTCTGTATTTTGATCTGGCGCGGGAAAATGACCGGGAGCGGATACTGCAGACGCTTCTTGCGAATATCGAGAGTCACAGAAACCATCTGACGACGGGCTTTGTGGGGACACCGTATCTGTGCCATGTTCTGTCGGAGAACGGAGCCCATGAGACGGCGGCCACGCTGTTTATGCGGGAGGATTATCCGTCCTGGCTCTACGCGGTCAATAAGGGGGCGACGACAATGTGGGAGCGGTGGAATTCCATTATGCCGGACGGCAGCTTTGAGGCGTCGGGCATGAACTCGCTGAACCATTACGCCTACGGCTCCATCGGCGACTGGATGTACCGCAAAATTGCGGGCATCAGCCAGCTTGCGCCGGGCTATAAAAGGATTCGCATTCGGCCGATGCCCGTCAAAGGAATTGAGGAGGCCAGGGCAGTTCTGGAATCCCCTTACGGGCGGATTGTCAGCGGCTACACATGCCGGGACGGCAAAATCCGCATAGAAGCGGAAATCCCGGCCAACACGACAGCGGAAATTTATCTGCCGGAGAAGGACGAAATGATTACGGCGGGCTCCGGGCACTATGTGTACGAGTACGACACGTCCATCAGCCTGAAATACGAGCGGTTCACGATGGACACTACATTTGGAGAAATTCTGGCGGAGCCGCTGGCGCGAAGGATGTTTGAGCAGATGGTTCCGGGAATGCTGGATCAGCCGATGATAGAGTACGCGTACCCGATGACGCTCACGGAAATGCTCGGGATGGCGCCGGAGGCAAAGCCGATGTACGAGGCGGTGATCCGGGCGCTGAACGCACAGGAATAAAACGGATGAGAGCCGGCCCTGCGGCGATTTTTCTGCAGGGCCTGGACACGGAAAATAAAAAGGGATACGAGTAAGGAGGAGAAAAAATGGCGAAAAGACCACTGGGAAAGGATCGGTTCGGCATTCAGAAGGTTATGCGCGGCGGCGACTACTTCGGAGATGCCATGGGACAGTTTGCGCTCAACGCCATCAGCGGTATGGTGGGACAGCTTACCTATTTTTACACGGACAAGGCGGGGCTTGCGGCGGGAATGGTTGGGACGGTGTTTATGATCACGAAGATCATCGACGCGTTTACCGACATTATTATGGGAAATATCGTTGACCACACGAAGCCCGGCAGGGAGCGGTATCGCCCGTGGATTCTGCGGATGGCGGCGCCGGCAGCAATTATGACGCTGCTGTTATTTACGGTTCCGAAGGGGAGCGGGGGACTGCAGATTGCCTACATGCTTGTCACGAATCTTCTGATGACATCCGTAATCTATACCGCCATAGCGATTCCGTACAGTTCTCTGATGGTCGTTCGGACGAACAGCCAGGAGGAGCGGGGAAAGATGGGCGTGTACCGCGCCCTGGCCGGCTATGTGCCGGGAATGGCCATCGTTCTGGCGGTGATTCCGGTGACAAACGCGCTGGGCGGAACGCAGAGCGCCTGGGTGAAATTTTCGGCGGCTGTCGCGCTGCTTGTGGCGCTCTGTCTGCTGTTATGCTATAAAAAGAGCAGAGAGACGGCGACGGCGGAGGGGACAGACGCCCCTGCTGCGGAGGCTAAGCAGGATGAGGCCATCTCTCTTGCAAATGCCCTCGGGAAGCTGTTCGGAAATAAGTACTGGGTTCTGGCGCTGATTATGGGGCTGATGTCAAATATTGCATACGGGCTGGCAAATTCCTCCGGCACCTACTACTGCAAATGGATCTACGGCGACGACAACCTGGTGGCAGTACTGGGCGGGGTGGGAATGATCCCGACGATTCTCGGATTTATCGCGGTCGGCCCGATGAACAAAATGCTGGGCGTTGTAAAGACGCTTCGGGTGAGCTTTTTTCTCGGAATTGCAGCGAATGTTCTGCGGATTTTCAACCCGACGGATTTCTGGTACAACACCGTTCTCGGCTGCGTCAGCTCCTTTGCGAACATCCCGATGATGTGCCTTCTGGGGGTCACAACCGCCATGGCCATCGACTACAATGCCTGGAAATACGGAAACCGCATGGTAGCCTGCTCCCAGAGCGCAACCGGGTTCGGGGGCAAGGTGGGCAGCGGAATCGGCGCGGCGGCGGTTGTCTGGTGTCTTGCCATCGCAGGCTATGACCCGACGCTGGAGGCGGCCACGGCGGCCACAAGACAGGCCATCTATGCGTTTAACATTTACATTCCGCTGGCACTGTTTGTTATTATGTTTATTTGCGCGATGAAATTTGACCTGGAGGCAAAGCTGCCGCAGATTCGGCAGGAGCTGGAGGAGCGCAGGGGGAAAAAATAATGTATGAGATTACAAACGCTTTATGTGAGCATATGGAAAAGCCGCTGTCGGTGACGGCGAAAAGCCCGCGGTTTTCGTGGGAGTGGAGTGCGGATCAGAACAATGTCTTTCAGAGCGCATATCAGATTGTGGTGCAGAGGGAAGACGGCGCGGTTGTCTGGGACAGTGGAAAAATGCCCGGGAGAGATACGACGGACATTGCATATGCGGGGCAGCCGCTGGAATCGGGGCGCCGGTATCTCTGGCAGATTACGGCCTGGGAGCAGACGGGCGAAGTCTCGTTGAGCGGGCAGGAATATTTTGAGACGGCCTTCTTTCAGGAGGAGGACTGGAAGGCACAGTGGATTGAGCCGGACCCTCTGCCTCAGCTTGAAACGAATCCCCTCGAGGAAGCAGAGCAGGCCTGGGCGGAGACGGTTGCCGCCATGATGCGAGGGGAAAATCCGCAGATGATGTCCGACGAGGAAAATCTGCGGACACAGCCGTTGGAGCCATACGATCCGCCGGTGCGGCTGCGCCGCGTGTTTCACCTGGAAAAGAGAGCGGTGCGGGCGCGGCTGTATATCACGGCCCACGGCATTTACGAGGTGAAAATAAACGGGCGAGCAGTGACGGATTCCCTTTTGAATCCGGGCTTTACCACCTATGACAGACGGCTCAGATACCAGGTGTTTCCGGTGGAGGAGCTGCTGCAGTGCGGGGAGAACGCCATCGCCGTCACGGTTGCGGACGGCTGGTACAAGGGAAAGATCGCCTTGGGCAGAGGCTGCGAGTACGGCGAAGTGCCGGGTCTTTTGCTGCAGCTTGAGACGACGTATGCGGACGGAACAAAGACGGTCCTCTGCTCCGACGAGGCCTGGCAGTATTCCTTTGACGGCCCGGTGCGGATGGCGGACCTGTTTCTCGGTCAGACCGTGGACGGCAGAATGGACGACGGGGAGCCGTCTCTTGCCGCTTACGATGCGCGCGCATGGAAGAAAGTGCGGTTAAACCGAAAGAGCGGCCCAAATCCGGATGCCCAGTGCTCGCCCCTCGTTAAGGTGTTTGCCGAAATTCCGGCGCAGAAGGTGTGGAAAGCGCCGAACGGGGATACGCTGGTGGACTTCGGGCAGAATATGGCAGGGGTTGTCCGGGTAAAGGTTTTCGGGCATGCAGGCGAGGAGATCACCTTTGAGCACGGCGAAACACTGGATCAGAAGGGCAATTTTACCTATGCATTTGAGGGAGACGAAACCAGAGCTCAGAGGGACACCTACATCTGTGCCGGGACAGACGGGGAAGTGTTCTCACCGCAGTTTACCTATCACGGCTTCCGCTATGTGCGGGTGACGGGCGGGAAAGACTGGACGAGGGAACAGTTTACGGCCCTGGCTGTCAGCACAGAAAATTCGGTCACAGGGAATTTTTTGTGCTCCGACGAACAGCTGAACCGGCTGCAGCACAATATTTACTGGAGCCAGCGCTCCAACAATATCACGATTCCCACGGACTGTCCCACGAGAGAGAAGGCGGGCTGGACCGGGGATGTGGTTGTTTACGGGGCGACCGCCCTCTACAATCAGGATATGACCGCCTTCTACGAGGACTGGCTGAAAAGTGTCCGTCTGGAGCAGACCGGGGCGGGCCATGTGCGCAACACGGTTCCGCTGATCAAAAATTATGTCCAGCAGACGGCGGCCGGCTCCCTTGGCTGGGGAGATGTCATTCTGACGCTTCCCCTTCAGCTTTTTCATTTGAAGGGGGATACCCGCGTGCTGAGAGAAAATTATCCGGCCATGGAGCGCTGGATGGAGGCAATGAAAAAATGCGCGTATGAGCTTCCGACGGAAAGTCCCTTGGGCGGGATGACGGCGGAGCAGTTTGCGGCCATGAGCGAGCGGCAGCAGGACAATCAGCACTATCTGATCAATACCGGGTTTCATTTCGGAGACTGGCTTGTGCCCGGCGTTAAAAATGAAAAGGGATTTTCCGACGGGCCGGCCTCCTCGTTTCTGACGATGAATTATGTGGACACCGCGCTTCT
>CATJJD010000095.1 GCA_949740385.1 uncultured Lachnospiraceae bacterium | reverse complement strand
TTTCATTGTATGCGCGTCCGCGGGGCTTCATGCGGCTTTTGGGCAGCTTATAAAGATTTCATGAAATTAAGTAAATCGCGATAGTATTTTAACAGAGTTGATGTTATAATAATCCAAATAAGCTAAGAGATGGTTTTGACCGGCTGGAAATCAGCGACATCATCGACAGGAGGACAGTATGCGGACACTTCTGATACTTGACAGGAACGATTACAGCGAGGATATGCCGATTCTGGAGAAATATGCGACGCGCGCCATGATTGTGCGGGACGGAAGGGTCGCCACACAGCAGGGGGCGGCGGGGGACTACAAGCTGCTGGGCGGCGGCGTGGAGCAGGGAGAGGATTACAGGCACAGTCTCTGCCGCGAGGTTCTGGAGGAATCCGGCCTGATTGTCATACCGGACAGCATCCAGGAGATCGGAGAGATTCTGGAGCGCAGACGGGACATTTTTGAGCCGCAGAAGGTATTTGTGTGCCATACGCTTTTTTATGTGTGCGACGCGAAGGCGCAGATGGAGGCGCCCTGCATGACCCAGAGCGAGATCACGAAGGGCTACCATCTGGTCTGGGCCACGCCGGAGGAGATCATGGCGGGAAATGCCGCGTTCTGCGACAGCCAGCCCTGGATCTACCGGGACACGGAATTTGTCAGGAGGTACTGCACGAAGGCGTGTGAGGCATTACATACGGATATTTAGGAGAGAACGGAAATGATAGATAAAAAGAAGTTTAACAGTGCAAGATTTAATAATGCAAAGTTTAACGATGCAATGAAGGGGCGCATGAAGCCCGGGGCTTCGAAGATTCCCACAGACCCGGGCATGACAATCCATGTGAAGAACCCGGAGGTTGAGGAGCAGATGAAGGCTTACGCGAAGGAGCGGACTCCGGAGAACTTAAACGCGCTGGTCGAGAAGCTCCGCCAGTCGAGACTGCTCGTCCCTGCGAACCTGAATGACAAAAAGCAGCCGATGCCCTGCCTGATTAAGAGTCCGGAAGGGGATCTTTTTCTTCCGGTCTACACGAGCAGGGAGCAGATTCCGAAGGAGCCAAAGAGCGAGGTTGTCATCAACATGCCATATCTTGCCGTCAACCAGCTTGCGTCAAAAAAGGAGGGGAACACGGCGGGAATTGTGATCAATCCCTTCTCCGACAACCTGGTATTTAAGACGCCGCTGATTGACAGGATCGAGGAGACAGAGAAGCTGCGCAGAGCGGGTGTTCAGAAGAAGACCATGCAGCTTACGCCGGAGCAGTATATGTGCTTTGAGCGAAGACAGTTTGAGTTTGGTTTTCTGCCGAAGCGTTTTTTTGAGCAGAAAAAGGAAATGCTGGACGCGCTGTGCGATAAGAAGGAGGCTTACATCGACGAGCTGTTCGAGGAGTCCTACCAGCAGAAGCGCATGTATCCGTATCTGCCGGAGGATTTCTCCGTGATGGTTATGAGCATATCGGAGGAGCTTCTTGTGGTGAGAGTTGATCTGCCGAACCGGGACATGGGCGTTCCAAGCTGCTGGAGAGTATATTTTTCCTGGAATAGCAGAACGGAGAAAGGCAGATACTTTACGATAGAGAAGACAGACGACCGGAAACGGAATCTGCTGGGCGAGATCGCGGATGACTGGAAACGGATCGACCGCGGCGAGGCGCCGGTGGAGGGTGCGGAGCTGCAGCGGGTGCTTGATCTCATTCAGGGGGCGGATGAAGAGAGCAAAGAGGCGGCGGTATTGTCACCGGAGAGCGGACCGGGCGAAAAGGAAGGGGATGGAGTATGAAGGATTTTCTGAGGCGTGTCAAGGCGGACTACCTGCTTTCGTCATTTTTGTGTATACTGCTTGGAGTTGTGTTTATTATATGGAAGGACGGAGTCATCGATGTGATGGGAAGTATGTTCGCGATCCTCCTGATTCTGATCGGAGCGGTGTATCTCGGGAGCTTTTTTCTGAATCTGATGACGAACGGCCTGTCCGTGCTTATGGGGATCATTATTCTGGCGGTAGGCATCTGGTTTCTGATTCAGCCGGCGGTGATCGTCAGCCTGATCCCTATCGTGATCGGCGTGGTGCTGCTGTTTCACGGTATGCGGGCGCTGAAGGAGACGATGGATGCAAAGCAGTACGGCTACAATTCCTGGGGCGTCAGCTTCTTTCTCGCAATACTCAGTATTGTGTGCGGGCTTGTGTGTATATTTGATGCCTTCGGCGTGATGGAGAAAGCCATTGTCGTGGTGGGGATTATTCTGGTGTTCAGCGGCGTTTCCAACATGTGGGTTGCCGTGACCGTAACAAGGGCGGCAAAGGACTACATGCGCCGCAATACGGCGGTGGATGTGACGTTTGTGGACGAGTCGCAGGACTCTGCGGAGTAGATATATGAGACAGATGGAATTTAAGATGGAGCGCCCGGGACTCACGAAACCGGGCGAGCGGCTTAAGGTTACGGAGGGCAGGCTGCCGGCTTCCTATTACTATACGATCGAGCACGCGATCGCCATGTCCGGGAACTATGCGGTGGGCGAGCGGCTGATGAGCCGTGAGGGCGTGGTTGTGGATGTGAAGGAGACGGAAAAAGGCTTCTTCGTCACAATGGAATTTGACGAGTAGAACTGTGCGCCAGCCGCAGGAAGCGGCTGGCGCAGTGTCTTAACAGGAGAGACGGCAGGGGGATGCGGCATGGCGAGAGTGCGGGACTACACGGTGGTCGATCTGGAAATGACAGGGCTTTCGGCGAAGAGTGACAGGATTATTGAGATCGGCGCGGTGCGGGTGCGGGGCGGGCTGGAGGCGGACTGCTTTCACGCGCTTGTGAATCCGCTTCGGCCGCTGCCGCAGGAGATCTGTACGCTGACCGGAATCACCGATGAGATGGCGGCGGGCGGCGCGGCGGAGGATGATGCGGTGCCTGCGCTTCTTGATTTTGTGGGGGAGGATGTGATTGTCGGTCACAATGTGGGGTTCGACTACAGCTTTCTCAAACAGTGGGCGGTCAACAACCGGCGGCCGCTGCAGATGCGCGCGTGCGATACGCTTCGGATGGCCAGAGCGCTTCTGCCCCGCCAGCAGCCCAAACGGCTGGAATGCCTGTGCGTGTATTTTCATGTTGAGAGAACCTGCGCCCACCGGGCGGTGGATGACGCGCGGGAGACCTGGCAGATATATGAGTGCCTGGCAGAGCTGGCGGAGAAAAATGCTCCGGCGCTTCTGGAGCCGAAAGTTTTAAATTACAGGGCAAAACGGCAGACGCCGGCAACTGCCCGTCAGGTGGAGAGGCTGCGGCAGCTGCGGGAGAAATACCGTATCGACGACGAGATCTGCTGGGACACGCTGACGCGGAGTCAGGCGTCCCGCCTGCAGGATACATACTATGCCGCTTACGGGAGATAGAGGAAGCGTCACGGCTGTGCGTCGATAAGCTGCTGCAGCTTGTCCGTGATGATGCGCCCGGATATGGAGTCTAAAGCTTTTGCCCGGGTCAGCAGCTCTTTTGCGCGGCTGATCTGTCCGTCTTCGCAGTACAGGCCGGCGAGCCGGGTGTATACCTGGCAGGAATCGGCCCGGTTTAAAACGGCGTGCTCCAGAAGCGCTTTTGCGCTGTCTCTGTCGCCGGAATCGGCCAGCTCCGCGGCGTAGATGGGCACGAGAGCGACGTAGCGGGTGAAGTTGTCCTCGTAACGGCTTAAGGTTTCCAGATTGGCGACGCCGTACTTAAGCTTCAGGTCCGTGTTGGACTGGTCGGTGAGATTCAGCAGCTTTTCAGCGGAGAGCGCCGCAAGCTCTTTTTCGGAATCAGTGCCGAGTGTCTGCGGTATCAGGCCTTCTGGTATGGTAATGTAGTCCAGATGCTCAATGTCCTGTCTGCGGGTATTGTTTGCGGCCAGCTCCTTATCCCAGAATTCTTTGTCGGCCGCTTCCTGCGTGCGGCGCTGTCTGTGCAGCGTTATATTGAGGACAACGATAAAGGTCAGAAAAATAGTAAATAAAGGAAACATAAGCACAGCCTTTCTGAATAAATATTGTGGTAATTGGCGGGTGACAGATTCATTATATTATAACTGATTTTTGTAAAGAGGTGAAGAGAATGTACAATTTTAATGGTTCAAAGAAGAATAAACAGATGATAGCCATTGTTTCGCTCGTGCTGATCGGTGCGCTTCTGATTACAAGCGTAGTGGCGGCACTTTTCGTGTAGAAACGCCATGTTTTGAAATTCAGTCTTGAAAATGTGAAGCTTTGTGTTAAAATAAGAAGTCAGAAACAGGTTTACAGGCATATGATACAGGGAATTAAGAGGTATTATATATGAAGAAATTGAAATTATTGGGAATATTATCGGGCGCGGTGCTCAGTGCGGCGGTGCTCTTTGCCGGCGCGGAGCCGGCGCAGGCAGCAAAGGCTGCGGATTCGAAGATCGTGGACGGCGTCTGCATCGGCAATGTGGATGTGGGCAATATGAGCGCCGAGGAGGCCGTCTCTGCGGTGGATGCGTATGTGGACGGGCTTCTCCACACAACCTTTACGCTGACAGGCGAAAACGGTGTGATTGAGATGACTGCGGAGGAGATGGGAGTTGCTGCCGACGCGGAGAGGGCCGTTGAGACGGCGCTTAAGGCGGGGCATGCGGGAAGTCTGATCAACCGCTATAAGACGATTACGGATCTGAAGAAGGAGCCTCTTGTGCTGGACATGCATCTGTCCGTGGACAAGCAGGATACGGCCATGAAGATTTACGACAACGCCGAAAAGCTGAGCTCGGCTCCGGTGGACAACACGCTTGTCAGGGAGAACGGCGTATTCCGTTTTGTGCCGGGAAAGAAGGGCGTCGAGATTGATATTGTGGAGTCCGTGTATGCGATCAACGATTTTCTGGCTGCCGGCTGGGACGGGACGAACAATGAGATCGCACTGGTTAGCTCGGTGGTGGAGCCGAGGGGAAGCGAGGAGGAGCTGTCGCAGATTCAGGATCTGCTGGGCTCGTGCTCCACGGATTTCAGCTCGTCCGGCGCGGGGCGCGCGAAGAATGTGAACACCGGCTGCAGCAAGGTTGACGGAACGATTCTGTATCCGGGGGAGGAGTTTGAGCTCAGTCCGACGATCCGCCCGTTCACGAAGGAGAACGGCTATGAGCTGGCGGGCGCATACGAGAACGGGACGGTGGTGGAGTCCTTCGGCGGCGGCATATGCCAGGTGGCCACCACGCTGTACAACGCCGTGATCCGCGCGGAGCTCGACGTGACAATGCGCTACAACCACTCCATGCAGGTGTCCTATGTGAAGCCTTCCATGGATGCGGCCATTGCAGGAGATTACAAGGATCTTCACTTTAAGAATAATTACGATACGCCGATTTATATTGAGGGCTACTGCAGCGGCAGAACCTTATATTTCAATATATACGGCAAGGAGACAAGACCGTCCAACCGGGAGGTTATCTTTGAGAGCGAGACGCTCTCGGTTCTGGACCCGGAGGTGGAGTTTAAGATTGCTTCCGGCATGCCGCTTGGCTACTGGCATGTAGAGCAGAGTGCTCACATCGGACTTTCGGCGCAGCTCTGGAAGATTGTCAAGGTGGACGGACAGGTGGAAAGCCGTGAGCTGTTCAACAAGAGTACTTACCGGTCATCTCCGAAAATCATTACGATCGGTGCGGCGGGGCTGGACAAGGATCAGCTTGCAACGCTCAGGGCCGCCACGAAGACCGGAAGCGAGTCCGCCGTTAAGGGAACCGTAAACGCCCTTAAGAAGGAACTGGAAGAGGGCGACGACGAGGAAGAAGACGAGGACGAGGACGGCGATAAGGACAAGGATAAAGACAAAGATAAGGATAAAGATAAAGACAAAGATAAAGACAAAGATAAAGATAAAGATAAAGACAAGGATAAGGACAACGACGAGGATCAGGAAGAAGATAATAAAGACGACGACACGGATGACAGCCAGGAAGAGGATTCCGGGGACGAGGATGATGAGTCCTCTGACGATGACAACTAGCTGACGACAGCGGAGGCTGCTTAACTTGTCGGAGGAAGACCGCCACAGGCTGTTTCATATTATGTATATGGAGCAGCCTTGCGGTGTATATGAGGGAAGACGTTTTATGAAGGCAGGAAAATTATCGGAGGCAGTGCTGAAGCGCTCGGTGCTCAGAATGTTTCACAGGACGGCAGAACAGGTGCAGGGGCCCGGCGTGGGAGCGGACTGCAGTGTGATTGCGCCGCCCCACGGGCTGATTGTCCAGGCGGTCAGCACGATGCCGCTTGCTGGCATGCAATGGAGAGACGGCAGGCTGTCCGGTCTGGAGACGGCTGCGGTCAGCAATGCGGTCAACAATATTGTGTGCAGCGGGGCAGAGCCCCTGGGAGTTCTTGTGAATCTGCTGCTGCCAACCTCCTTCGACGAGCAGAGACTGCGGGATGTTACGGCCGGTATCGAGACCGCGTGTGCGGAGACCGGCATCGCAGTGCTGGGCGGGCACACGGAGGTGGTGAGAAGCGTCCGGGAGCCGGTGCTTACGGTGACGGCGGTGGGCAGCGTGGAGGAGTCCGGTCTTGTGTGCAGCAAAGGGGTGCGGCCCGGCATGGACATTGTCATGACGAAGTGGGCGGGCCTTATGGGGACGGCTGTTCTGGCACAACGGTTTGATGAGCAGCTGTGTACCAGGTACGCAAAGGCCTTTGTGGATACGGCGAAGCGGTTTGACGGCTGCCGTTTGGTGTGTTCGGAGGCCGC
>CATJJD010000094.1 GCA_949740385.1 uncultured Lachnospiraceae bacterium | reverse complement strand
TTCACGCCGGTCCGGGCGACGCGAAATAATAAAGTAAGGTACTTTATTATTTCGTAAATGCACTTGGCAGGTGTAATTTGTTGGATTTGCCTGTCTGAACTATTACCGATTATACTTCATATCGGGATGAGAGTCAATCGGTTTGCAGTTTTTTTGTACTTCCATTCCTTTCCTTTTTGTAAAATTTCAGAAAATATTGCAAAATTTGTCCTATAGTCAACATATTATTCGTCATGATCTGTCGATTATTTTCTATTCGCAGTCAAAATTCTGGTCAGAAAACTGCGCCTGAAAAGGCGCAGTTTCAACGCTTCCGCGATATTTTTCGTAATTCGAATTCGCTCTGTTCGCCGTCAGAATTTCAGTCAGAAAAATGAATAAATGCCGCAGTGTACGGCTCTCGGCACTTTCGATAATAAAGTACCTTACTTTATTATTTTACCGCACCTGAAAATCCTCTTACTTACCGCCGTCCCTCATTTCAACATTATTAAAGTTACATAAAACATTTCAGAAATCCGTTTCCATCAGCCCTCAGATCGTTTATAATACTCTTAGAATACCAGGCACACAGCAAAAGCCGCCCCCATAAAAGACAACTCCCCTCCAGCAAATTACCGGAAAGGATATACATGGCAGAAAAAGACATGACCGAAAAGGCTCTGGAAGCCTTCAACGACGTATTCGCCGACATTATCAACAACCTGGTTTTCCACGGACAAATTCGAGTCCGGAGGATGAACTGGAACAGGGGCGGGAACGCTCCGTCTACCTCGGCGAAAAAGCACTGCGGGAACAGGAGCGGGATACCTCTAAATACTGGAAGAATCAGAACATCCGCATCGCTTACATCGGACTGGAAAACGAAACAGAAGCGGAGGACGACATGCCGCTTCGGGTAATCGGTTACGACGGCGCCGCTTACCGGGATCAGATCACCTGGGAACCGGACGAAAACGGCAGACGCAGGAAATCACGCACCCGCTACCCGGTTGTGACCATCGTCCTCTACTTCGGATATAAAAAACACTGGGATAAGGCCACAACCCTTTTCCAAAGCATCGGTGAAAATCTGGACAGCGGCCTGCTCCCCTTCGTAAACGATTACAGAATCAACCTGTTTGAGATCGCCTGGCTGACCGATGAACAGCTTAACGGCTTTCAGAGCGATTTCGGCATCGTAGCCGACTACTTTGTACAGATGCGAAAAACCGGCACTTATACCGGTTCTAATACCGATATTACGCATATGCGCGAAGTACTGCAGCTTCTGTCCGTTCTCACGGACGACTCTCGCTTTATTGACACATTTACTGCCGACAGTGGCGGAAAGGAGCCAAAAAACATGTGTGAAGTTCTTGATAAAATCGAAAACAGAGGACGACAGCTGGGGATTAAGCAGGGCATTAAGCAGGGTATTGAGCAGGGCATTGAACAGGGTATTGAGCAGGGCATTGAACAGGGCGATATGAACAGGGCTAAAAAGGTCGCCTTTCGCTTAAAACAAAAAGGACTCCCCGTCGAAGAAATCGCTGATGTTGTGGAAGCCGACGTAAACACCGTCTTTTCCTGGATTCAGAATATGCCGAAGGACAACTGAAGCCGCAGGCGGCCTGCCTGCCGTCACCTCATCTCTCCCCCGCGCCTCCTCACTGCATCTGCAATCTCCGTCACGCACAGAAGCGTCGCAGCAAGAAAGCCGCCGGGAATCACAATCATCCACCACGCCCCGGAAAGCAGCGCCTGTCCCGACAGCGAGAGCATACTTCCCCAGGAAATAATCTCCAGCGGAAGCCCAATCCCCATAAAGCTGAGCGTCGATTCCGCCGCAATCGCGCTGCGGATATTCATAACCATCATAAAAAGAATCGAAGAAAAGAAATTCGGCGCAAGATGCTGCCGCAGGATATGAAAAAATCCGCCGCCCATGCATTTCGAGGCGATCACAAATTCACAGCCCTTCAGCTGCCTTACCCTTGCCCGTACCACCTTCGCCATGGCCGGCCAGCCCGCAAGGCCGATCACAAAAGAAAGCGACACAACTGTCGTTTTTCCGCACGCTGCCTGAAAAAAGACCGTCAGAAGTAATCCCGGAATCGACAGAAATGTCTCCGTAAAACGCATGAGAACCGCATCCATCCAGCCAGGCGCAAGCCCGCTCACCGTTCCGAGCACAACCGCAATTCCGGTGGAAATCAGCGTCGCCAGAAAGCCGATCACAAGCGATATGCGCCCGCCGTACCAGATCATCGAAAAAATATCACGCCCCATGGTATCCGTCCCGAACCAGAACCTGAAATCCGGCGCGGCAAACGCCTGTCCCAGCTCCATGTAAACCGCCTTTTCCTCCAGAAACGGTCCGAAAAACAGACAGCCGAACAGAATCATTCCGAGAACAGCCATCGAAAACAGCGGTATTCTGCGGTGCCGCACGGCCGCCTCCGGCTTCATTTGCAAAATCGGAGCTTTTCGGATTCCCACAACACGAAAGCGCGCATCCTCTGACTCACTCACTTTTCTCCCACCTCTCTTCCTTTCCGTAAAATCTCCCAGGTAAAAATACACGCAGAAATCCGTGCCCCATACAGCAGCCGGATCCATACCAATGCACTCCGAAAGCCTCATAAAAATGAATCCGTTATCATCTGCGCAAACAGGTTGCAGACAATCACCACGGCCCCCGTGAGCATCGCCAGCACCATAAGCAGATTATAATCCTGATAGCGGGCGCTCTCATAGCAGAGCGTCCCGATTCCCGGATACGAAAAAACATTCTCGACAATATAAGTTCCGCCCAGAATATGCGGCACGGAAACTGCCATAATACTCAGATAACCCGGAAGCACATTGCGCATACAATGGCAAAACAGAATTCGGTTTATACCAAGGCCTTTGGATTTTGCCAGAAGCACATAATCCTTTGTCATCTCATCCAGAAGCATATTGTGGACCATATACGCATAATACCACAAATGCCCCGACACAACGACCGTCAGCGGCAGAATCAGATGGCGGACGCGGTCCGCAAAGCTTTCTATTCCGATCGTGTATGCGCCGCTGGCCGGCAGCACACGAAGCTTCACCGCAAAAATAAGAATAAGCACAAGCGCCACCCAGAACTCCGGAACAGCGCTTAATATCGTCCCGAGTCTGCAGAGAAAACGATCCGTCCGGCTGTTCGCAAAAAAGGCGCACAGCATACCAATCAGAACCGCCAGTCCGAAAATCAGCACAAACCCGCAGCCTCCCAGAACAAGCGTATTCCCGAGGCGCTCCGCAATCACTTCCGGCACGCTGCGCTTATATTTAAAAGAGATCCCGAAGTCCCCCCGCAGCGCGTTTTTCATCCAGCGGACATACTGCTTCACCGGCGAGCCCGTAAGCAAAAGCCGCTCCCTGGCCATTTCCCGCTCTTCGGCCGTCATCCGCTCCGCCCGCTCCCCGTAATAAGAGACAAGCGGACCGCCCGGCGCAAGACGCGCCACAAAAAAAACAGCAAACGACAGCAGCCACAGACTGACCAGAATCGACAGCAATTTTCTGCCGATATAAAAAATACATTTTTTCCCTTTCACCAGTTCCCTCCCAGCCCAAAAGACAAAAGCCTTTTCGTGTACTCGTGCGCCGGGTCTGCGAACAGCCCGGGTGTCGGCCCAGTCTCAACCAGCCGGCCCCGATACATCACGCCCACCCGGTCACACAGAAACTTCACCATCCTTAAATCGTGCGCGATAAACAGAAAGCTAAAGCCCTGTTCCTTCTGCAGACGTCCGAACAGATTCACAATCTGCGCCTGTATCGACACATCCAGCGACGCGATCGCCTCGTCCGCAATCACAAGCTTCGGCTCCGTCGCAAGCGCGCGGGCAATTGCGACCCGCTGTCTCTGCCCGCCGGAGAGCTCCTGCGGGTATCGGTCCAGAAAATCCGCCTCCATCCCCACATATTTCAGCAAAAAATCCGCTTCCTCCCTAAGACTTCCTCTCTTCGGCTTTAATTTTTGAATATGAAAGGGTTCCGCGAGAATCTCCGCCACTTTCATCCGCGGATTCAGGCTTGATCCGGAATCCTGAAAAATCATCTGACAGCCTGTCTGAAAAAATCTCCGGTTCCTCCGAAACTCCTTCCTGCCGCACACGGGAATGCCGTCAAAAAAAATTTCCCCCGCATCAGGCGCATCAATCCTCATAATCAGCCGCGCCAGCGTGGACTTGCCGGAACCGGATTCACCCACCAGCCCGAAAATCTCTCCCTCCCGAATATCCAGCGACACATCATCCAGCGCCCGGAAGGACTGCCTTTTTGAAATCGAAAAATCCTTCGTCACATGCCGCACATCAAGCAAAATCCGAGCCTTCATACCCGCCCTGCCCTCTCTGCCGCTTCGCCCCCCGGCCTTACCCGGTTCCGCACCAGCTGCAGTGCAGACAGCACTCCGCTCTTCTCCCGCTTCCCGCGGTGCAGCTGCAACTCCTGCAGCCTGTTTTCGGTCCGCGCCCTTTGCCGGTTCACAGCCGCACAGCGCCCCGATGCCAGGCGGCGGCACGATTTTTGGCGCTCTCCTGTCTGCGAGCCACGACGCCAGGCCATGGGTATCCGACAGCCAGAACATCGGCGGCTCCTCTTCATAGTCGATTGCCAGCGCGTATTCATTGCGGCAGGCAAATGCGTCTCCCGGGGGCGGATTCACGAGGGACGGCGGCATTCCCGGTATCGCATACAGACCTTTCTTTCCTTCAGAAAAAGCAGGCAGCGAGCGCATCAGCCCCCAGGTATACGGATGTCCGGGATTTTCGAAAATCTCAGCCGCCGTGCCGATTTCAACAATTTTCCCCGCGTACATGACCGCCACATAGTCCGCCGTCTGCCGTGCCACACTAAGATCATGGGTCACGAACACGACCGCAGTCAAAAACCGTCTCCGGACCTCTCGAAGCAGCGCAAGAATCTGCGCCTGCACCGTCATATCCAGCGCCGTTGTCGGCTCATCCGCAAAAAGCAGCTTCGGCCTGCCGGCAAGAGCGCATGCCAGCACAATCCGCTGACGCATACCGCCGGAAAGCTGACAGCCGTACTGCAGACTCCGCTCCTTTGGGTTGTCGATTCCCACAAGCTCCATCAGCTCCTGAATGCGCTCCCGTCTCCTCCGAAAAGACATATGGGGCTCATGGGCCGCCACCGCCTCCCCGATCTGCGCACCGACAGTCATCGCGGGATTCAGCGCGTCGAGGGGATTCTGGAAAACCATGGAAAACAGACTGCCCCGCAGCCTTTTCATCTGACTTTCACAGTATTCCGTAATATCCGTTCCGTCTGCGACGATGCGGCCCTGCCGGATGTGTCCTTCCTCCGGCAGCAGCTTCATAATCGCCCTGCAAATCGCACTCTTCCCACTGCCCGATTCTCCCACAATCGCCAGGCACTCTCCCTTTTTCACAGAAAAGCTCACATCCCGCACCGCCTGCACCTCACCGAACTCCGTAAGAAAGCCAACGGACAGATGCTCCACCTCCAGCAATGCCTTTTCCTCACTCATCCTTTGTCCACTCCTCCACATTCCAGAAAATTCCCACGCCATGGTGCCCCATAACCGTGTCCGGATCAATTCCCCGAATGCCGGAATCCGCCACATAACAGGCATCCACATAGCAGATAAACGCAAACGCCGGATCCTTTGCCAGCTCCTTCAAAAAATTGTCATAGGCCTGCGCCCGCACCTTTGGATCGCCGGATTTTCGCGCCTCCGTCAAAAATTCGTCCACCTTCTCATTGGAGTAGCCGCTGTAATTTGCCCCCTTGTCCGTCCCAAACACCTTGTAGGTGTGGTCATCCGCGTCAAAAGGACTTCCCCAGCCGATCAGGTACGCCATCTGATTCTCCCAGTCTACCCTGGCCGGCACCTCAATCGTCACATCAATCCCGATGTCCTTAAGCTGCTGCGCCGCGGCTCCCGCAATGTCAAGCCGCACCTGGTCCCCGGCGCCGACGCTCAGCACAAACCCGATTTTCTCCCCGTCCCGGTAGTAAAAGCCGTCCTCCCCGAGACTGCATCCAGCCTCCTCGAGAAGCCTTCTGGCTCTCGCCGGATCGAAATCGTAACGCTCCGCATCCCCGCTGTTGTATACATTACGCTGCAGCGGTCCGTATGCCGCCTCCCCCTGCCCAAAGAGCACAGCCTCCACAATGGCCTCCCGGTCAATACCGCAGCAAATCGCAGGAATCAGATCCCGGTTTGTGCTCCAGTACGCGTTATGAAAATTAAACATAATTCCCCGGTAATCGGACGTTCGCATATCGTAGCAGACAAATTCCCCGCGGTCCGCAAATTCCCCTGCGTCCCGCGGCGCAAGAATGGAGAGGTCCAGTTCCCCGGCCTTCATCTGTACCGCCCTTGCACTGTCGTTTGGCACAATTTTAAAAATAATCGTCTCGATATTCGGCTCACCCTTGTAGTAATCCTCATTCTTCGTCAGCGTGATGGCCTGCCCCTCGTCCCAGCCGGCAAGACGGTAAGGGCCGGTTCCCACGGGATTTCGGAAAAATGCCGACTCCTGCATATCCTCCCCCGCCAGCAGATGCTCAGGCAGAACCGCCATGGTCATATAATCCAGAAACGCCGCGTTTGGAGCCTCCAGAGCAAAGGATATGGTGTGATCGTCCTGTATCTCAATATCCACAACGTCCTCAAAATTCGGCGCATTTTCCGAGCTGTTCGCCGGCTCCATCACCGCCTCCACCGTAAACTTCACATCCTCCGCGGTAAAGGGCTCGCCGTCATGCCAGGTCACGCCCTCTCTCAGGTGAAAGGTGTAGGTGCTGGTCTCCTCGTCGAAGGTCCAACTCTCGGCCAGCCCCGGCACAATCCCGTTGTCACCGTCATGTTCGGTCAGTCCGTCAAAAAGCAGAATATTGATCTCCCCGTGCTCATCCATGGCCGGATTAATCCTGGTGTAATCGCCGCTGCCGTAGACGAGCACCGAGCCGTCTCCCGCCGTGCCCGTATCCGCATCTGCTCCGCATCCGCCCATGACAGACACCGCCGCCAGAACCAAAGCCGCCCTCCTGCACCGCCGCCCTCTGTTATCTCTCAATTTCATCGCCTTCCCTCCTGCATCTGCAAAAAGCACAAAAAGACACACAATCTCCCTTCTGGGA
>CATJJD010000093.1 GCA_949740385.1 uncultured Lachnospiraceae bacterium | reverse complement strand
TTTCCGAATAATATATTTTTAGCTCTCTAAAAGAAAGGTCTGTACGAGATGCTCTTTTCTTTATCATGTATTCTTCATCATAGAAATTCTTTTCAATGTTTCATCAATTTTATCAACACCAATAACATTGCCGATATCGTCAACGCCTATAATAATCTGACCACCATTTGCATTAAGAAATGCCACGATCTCTTTGCATATCGCATCAGTGTATTTTGCTTTTAATTCGACTTTTTCAGATTCTATATACTGGCTCATATTCGATATCCTCTTTCTCAAGTTAACTAATGTTTATTAAATTTATCATTTTGACGACATTATTTCAATACAAACCGACATTCAAACCGACATCATTGCGTAAAAGAAGAACTCCACGAAGGAACACCCTTTTACTGTTTTTGTCCTGTCAAGGCTCTGACTCAAATTCAAAATAGATACTGCCGTAACAGGCCTGTAGCATACAGTTCAGAAATGTGCTTCTCCTTTGCTAACCGGATTATTTCTTTCATAACTCTTCTGCCTGTATGTTTGTTTTTGAAAAGGCTTTGCTATTACGATATTAACCTCGCCACTCGATTGCAGGCACACATCTCCGCTACATCTCCTCACATTTCTCACGCAGTATTTCAATCTTACAGCTGTGTTTTTTCGTCTTCCGGCTGTAGCTGATCCCAACCGCCAGAATCCGCCCGGTATATTTTCCCAACGTCTCCTCACGCAAAAATCGAAGGGCATACTGCTTCTTTCGAATCTGTGCTATCGCAGCTTCCGGAGAGCTGTCCACTTTCAGCTCCAGAATCAGGCAGTCTTCGCCCCTGTGCTCCGGATAAAATATAAAATCCACAAAGCCTTTTCCCGCTTTTTCTTCCCGCTCCACACGGTAGCGGTTTCGCGCCGATAAATAACACAGATTCACCAGCGCCGCCAGCTCTGCTTCACTGTTGTATGACAAAATCGGCGTTTCTGTATTGTGTGCAAACTGCAGAATCTCTTCCACCTGCTCCGTATCCCCCGCCTGCGTCGCCTGCAGCATCCGCTCGGACTTTTTCGCAAGCCGGTGCACGTACCCGAGAGACTCCTTCGACAGCAGCAGCTCATTGTACTGATCCATCAGCTCTCTGTTTGGAATGAATACCTCGCCGTCTGTGTAAGTCAGAAGCCCGTACACGACAAGCGCCGAATGAATCTGCTCTCTGGACTGCACCTCCATGGAGACTGCAGCATACTGCCCGATTTTTACCGGAACCCGCTCCCCTGCTGCCATCAAAGCCAGATCGTCCCGCACCGCATCCACATTATTGCGGATGTAATAAAACAGTTCATCATAAGGCCCCGAGCTGGTCCAGTAGTTGCGAAGCTGATTATCCGTAAGCGCCAGCACAACGGAGCGAGGATTATACAGCCGCTGGCCCGAAGCGGTCCAGTAGCCGTCGTACCAGATGCGCAGATCTTCCCTGTCAAACCGCGGGAGCGCAGTCCTCTCCAGATACTCCTGAAAAAGCCGATCCACCTCCCCGTCATGAAATCCAAAATACGAGCTGAATTTCTCTGCCTCAAACATGCTGTATTCCGCAAACATGTTCAGCTCAGAACCGCTGGAATACTTCGCAATAGGAAGCACTCCCGTCATGTAGGCGAGCTCCACATACGGCTGGTCCTTGAGCAGATATTTCAAAAACAGCAAATACGCCCTTTGCTCCTTCTGCGTTACAAACGGCATATGAAAAACAGCATCCCACTCATCCATCACAAACAGAAAATTAGCATCCCATCTCTCATTTATTTCCTGCAGCAGATCCCAGACCGACATGTCCGGGTCCGCTTCCAGGTCGGGGAACGCCTGCCGCAGATCTCTCTTCAAACCGTCTGTGATGCGGGTAATGTATTTTTGATACGAGCTGCAGAGCTCCGGTGCTCTGCTGAAATCAATGTAAATCACATCGTATCGGTTCCGATAGCGCCCGTAATCCGGATGGCGGGAAATTTCCATCCGGTCAAACAGCCGCGCCGCCTGCGCCCTTCCGAAAAAAGCATCCACCATATTGGCCATCACGGTTTTACCGAAACGCCGCGGTCTCGTGATGCAGACATACCGGTTCTTTTTTCCCAGCATCGGAAAAAGCTCCGCCAGCAGCATTGTTTTATCAACATAATAAAAATCCTCCGCTGCTGCCTGATACGCTTTAAAAGATGCGCTGCTGTTTAGAAACATTCCCATTTTGCACCCCCGTCCATAAAAATCACAAAACTGATACCCGTATTATAGCAAACACCCTGCGGCCTGTAAACCCGGCCAGCACCCGCCGAATTTAACCGGCAGTCAAAAAATTTCCCCGAAAGTTAACATCCCATTAATTGTTGTCCCCTCTGCCCCGTGATATACTAAAAACAACAAAAGCTTTTGTACATTTTAAGACGAGGAGATGATCGTATGCCGATGAATTCCGTTATTCAGGAAAAGCGAAAAGAGCTGGGGCTGACGCAGGAGCAGGTTGCCGAATACCTCAATGTGTCGATCCCGGCCGTGAGCCGCTGGGAAAATGGCGCCACAAGCCCGGATATTTCCCTGCTTCCGCCTCTGGCACGCCTGTTAAAAATTGATTTAAATACACTGTTCTGTTTTCAGGAAGATATGACGCAGCAGGAAATCGGATATTTCTGCAGAGAAGTTGGGGAGATTGCAAAGACAGAGGGAATCGCCGCCGGCTTTCAGGCGGCAAAGCAGAAGCTCCAGGAATATCCCCACAGCGATACCTTGCTGCACTGCCTTACCGTCTCCCTCGACGGTCTTGTGACCATGGCGGGGCTGTGCGAAGAGGAAGCGCGCCCGTACAATGAAACGCTCGCCGGGTGGTACCGGAGACTTTCCGCAAGCAGCGACAGCAAAATCAAAAACAGCGCTGATTTTATGAGAGCAAGCCGGCTGATCCGAGACGGCGATTATGAAAAGGCGCAGGAAATTCTGGATCAGATGCCGGACAGAGAAGATCTGACCGGCAGTATGACCGACCGGCGAATACTGCAGATCAACCTCTGGCTCTGTCAGGGCGAAACCGAAAAAGCACGGAAAGCGCTGCAAAGCGCACTGCTTACTGCGGTCAATAAAGTCCAGATGCTGCTCTGCAAAATGGTCGACGCGGAGCTTGCAGCCGGCAGCACCGAAACCGCAGAGGACATCGCAGGCCGGACCGCTCAGATGACCGCGTTGTTTGACCTGTGGGAATACAATTCCTGCGTCGCGCCTCTTCAGGTCGCTTTCGCCAAAGAAGATGCCGACACCAGCATTTCCCTTCTGCGAAAAATGCTCGCGTCCATGCTGACACCGTGGGACATGAGCCGGTCGCCGCTGTTTAGCCGCCTTGCAAACACTTCCGACCAAAAACAGATGCTTTCTGCCATCCTGTCCGAAATGGAGCGGGAAAGCCCCGCGTATGGATTTCTTCAAAGTCGGGATGCATTTCAGGAATTAATTGCGGAATACCGGGCATTTACAGAAAACCAGGCCGGCCGCTAAACCTTCGGCCTGCATTTTCTGATTTTTGAATTTATTGTGCCGGTTCGCGCTGTCTGCTGTATAACAGACTTAATCGATGTAGCCTGTTTTCAATTTAATATTTCCCATATTGGATTTTGTTTCGAGCCTGCTCTTCTGATATAGCCTTTCTCTCTCAGGGAATCCAATGCTCTCTGTACTGTTCTTACAGTTTTGGAAATTTTATCTGCAATTTCATCTCTTGATAAGTCTGGCTTCTGCTTCAAAATAGCAAGAACCGCCAGCTCTGTTCCGTTCAAAGTGACATCCAAAGTGACATCTGGAATGTCACTTTGAATCACTGGCCTGCAGATGACAAACTTAAATCCATTCCCTCTATTTTCATAGGAATATTGGATGCCGGCATCACAGCAGAGGCTGTCGATCCTTTTGAAGCCGCTGCCAAACTGCTCTATGGATTCAAGCAAGCCTGAACATATGTTCAAACATGGGTGAGGATACATGATTCTACCTCAGATATTCTTCCAGCGCGCCTCTTGTCCTGATCTCCCACACAAGAAGCTCTTCCAGTTCGGAAACCGACTCAAAGAGCGACTGAAAATCCTGAACAAAATAAGTCTCATTGCCGCACGTTATGTTAAAATCCTTCGTGCGGTCCCTGTGAAATTCCAGCCGGTTCAGACAATCCAATCCATTTTCCGCATACCGCCTGTCCGAACCGATTTTCTTCAGCCAGGCATTGACCGCAGACTCTGTGACAGGCTCTCTGATGAAATGCTCCAGACCGACCTCCTGAATGGTTTCCGCAGCAAAGGACGCCAGAATCTGCGCGAACATTTCCGCGCCCTCCCTGTCCGAATATTTTTCGGAAATTCCGGGATAAAACAGATTCAGAACCGAAAGCTTCTCTTCTCCGGAAAGATATTCTTTGATCCGGTTATTGTCATAATCAATGTCAGACATGTATGCCCATGCCCCTCCACATCCGAAAGTCTGCGTCACAGGCCGCATCCCGTTCGTGGTATTCTTCGGAAACCGTCACGACGTCCGGACGATTTCGCAAAATTACAATCCCCGTTGCCGCGATGATACACAGGACAAGAAAAGATATACACCATATGACCGTTTTCTTCATAAATAATCTCCCGTTCTGCTTTCCCTCTTTTTGTCGCTGCTGACACCCTCTCTTCGATTCACTCTATTATACAACGGACAGCGCAGCCCTGCACATACAAATATCAGAAAAAACGGTATCCGTTTGCATTTAATGCCGAATTATCTGCCCGGCATCGGGTGTTAAAAAGGACGCCCGGACGGTGTATCCCCGCTAAGCTCCCGCTGTAACTGACTGACCTGTTCATACGTCAGACCGGTATAACTTACAACCTCATCCGCTGTCAGCTTCCCGCTGCGCAGCAAATTTACAGCGACAGCACACTTTCCGTTCTGTTCCCCTCTCTGCTCTCCTATGGAAATCCCCCTCTTCTCTCCTATGGAAATCCCCCTCTTCTCTCCTATAGAGATTCCTTCTTTTCTTGCCTCTGCTAACAGTGACGCCACGTCCGACTCCTCCTTCCACTTCTTGTGATCCACATTTGATTTTTCAACGACTGACAGCAGTGCATCCAGATAATCTCCCTCACTGGCAGCCATATTACGACAGCTTTCAAGCAGCTGAATGTATTCTTTTTTCTTTAGATTACCCCGCAGGGAATTCAGCCAGATATGGCTCTGCTGATCCATTCTGCCGGTGGCCAGTATGATCATGCGAAAAAATGTCTGACCGGTTATCTGGCAGATCCCTGGCTCTGTCTCCTGCAGCCTGCATCCCTTTTCAGTCAGATAGCCGGCCAGAGTCTCCGGATATTCGTTGCGCACAAGTATCACCGTTATATCGGTATCCTTCCTCTCATCTTCATGATCGGTACTTGCCTTATAATAGCAGGCATACGTAAGGACCTGGAAAAGCGCATTTACCCCGAGCGAATCTCCCGGCGACTTATACTCTATTATGTTATATCTGCTGAGCAGGCTGCCGATACTGCTGTGAAGCTCATCCCCATCAAGCTTCTTTATGATCAGCAGATCTACCTGCAGGGGCTTTTTCGTGATGCTGTACTCCTGTTCGAAGATCAGCTTTTCCTGATCATCGCCGAGTTCACAGTGCATTGCCCCCACAAAAGCCTGATGCCACTGGATTTTCTGATTATTGTCTTCCATTGAAGCTCCCCCCTGTTGTTATTATATTACAAATTTTCAGGGAAATCCAGAATTACTTTGTTAAGAGGGTTGTGTCCAGATATACATTTCTGATTTTTATTGTTGGCTGACCACCACTTACTGGTATTTTCCCGGATGAAGATACACAAAAACCATTTGAAAATTTCAAATCATTGCCTATCATTTCTATATTTTTCAACACATCTAATGCTGATGTTCTTATATTCAGATCATAAATATAGCCTTTTCTGGCTTTCTCGCTTATCAGTTCTCCCTTCTTCACATGAATTAAAAAAAGTCCTGTTAAGGGATCAACATGCCCCATGTCCATTTCATTTATTATAATGCCATTTTCCATGGACGCATATATTTCATCCCGTTCATAAATACCATTTTCTATAAAAGTATTGGACATTCTCGCGACAGGCATACAGGCGCATGATTCTCTTCTCGAAGATGATGTGACCGGTAAATTATGTAAACATCCAAAATATTTATCCACCAAAAAATTTTTAAGTACACCTTTTTCTATTAATATAGTTTTTTTAGATACAACACCAGTGTCATCAAGCCTGTAGCTTCCCCATAACCCTTCTATTGTAGGATCATCAACTAAATTAAGCTGCGAGTTGGAAATCCGCTGACCAATTTTATCACCAAAAATTGAATCACTATTATAAGCATTCTGTATCTCCAACAAATGCCCTACACACTCATGAAAGAAAAGAGAACCACATCCTGCCGGTAAAATAATATCATATTTACCGCTTGCGACAGATACCGATCTGGCACAGGATGTATTTCTATTGTATTCTAACTTTCTGTTCTTAATATACGAAATAAGTTCTTCCTTCGATCTACACATAAAGCTATTGTGCACTTTGTGTCTGCTTACCTG
>CATJJD010000092.1 GCA_949740385.1 uncultured Lachnospiraceae bacterium | reverse complement strand
GAGCATATAAAAAGACAGCGGCAGAGCATTCTTTGCCGCTGTCTGAGCTTCTGTTCCGTTTATCCGGTAAGCCCCCGGGACTGCCGGTCCATATCTTCGATCAGGATGTCATGAATTTCACCGAGAGTCGCGCAGTATTCGAGTATTTTCCACGGCTCATTCGTATGGTAATGGATCTTTACCATTTTTTCGTCGCCGACTGCCAGCAGACAGTCTCCTCTGAAATTATCTGCAAAATATTCGGCTATTGCTTTCTCGTCAAGATCATCGCTCTCAATTAATAATTGTGTGTCATACCGAAAATCCAGCATTGGTCTACTCCTCCATAAGCGTTTGATTTGCCGCGCCTGCGGCATGAATGGTAAATACATGCAAAATTATAGCACAGGATTGAGGCGGGCTCAAGTATGGGGAAAGGAAGTTTATGAATTGAAGTAAAAAAGGCCTTGTGTTAAAATATGTTTTGGGGTTTTATATCGGAATGAAAGAGGAGGTGAAGAATCTTTGATACTATAGATGGGCCAACCGCGGAGAGGGAGATCCGATTATTAATTACTATTCCTATGAACCATGTGATGAATTGTCGGTTTTGAAATTTGACAGGATGACGGATGGATGGCTGGATTTTATTGCCGAATGCAGAAGTGGCAAAACACATATGTATGATATTGTAGAGGGACCGATGGCAGACGATACGGTATGGAATTATGTAAATGATTTCCTGTCAGGCAGGATAAACCGCAGGCAGTTTTGGATACTGGCAGAATTTCGGCATCCGACGCATCAGATTAGCTTTCATACACTGTCGGCACTGAATTGCTTAACTTTTAACAGGAGCAGTTGTATGATGCAGAAGTAAATCATTGCCTTTCATTTGAGCAGGTGAGTGATGAACTCATTGATCAGTATAATATTTCAAAAGGAGATTTTGATACGATTATCGAGTGCAAATATACAGTTCCCGGTTTCCAGGATATAGGGAAACTGTATTGCATTATGATTGAGGACTGCGCAGAAGAGGGAAAAGAGGT
>CATJJD010000091.1 GCA_949740385.1 uncultured Lachnospiraceae bacterium | reverse complement strand
CTTTCGGGAATCGCTTAACGCGATGACTCCAACGGGAATCGAACCCGTGTTACCGCCGTGAAAGGGCGATGTCTTAACCGCTTGACCATGGAGCCGAATGAAATGTCCGAGGCAACAGCAGCTCGTCCCCGAACGGGAGATTCCTCACATTTTTCAAACAGAAGTAATCTCAACGCATCTTATAGTACCATACTTTTTTCGGTTTGGCAATAGTGAATTTTATTTTCCCCCGGATTTTTTCCATGGATTTTTGCGGCCGCCTCCCGGGCGGGGAATGTCTTCTCCGTCACCGGGTAATCACGTAGCGGTCGCGGGGCATTTCCACGCCCCTGCAGTGCTTTACAATCGTTCTGATTCATCTCGCGCATATACAGGCGCTCTGTCTCCGGCGGCACATTCTCCTCCTCAATTTCTTCGGTTTTACAGGCGTCTGTGAGCCGGATCTTATTTTACCGCACGAAACGCTTCCTCCAGGTCCTCAATAATGTCGTCGATATTTTCCGTTCCGATCGACAGCCGGATCGTATTTTGCTTAATTCCCTGCTTTGCAAGCTCCGCCTCGTCAAGCTGGGAATGGGTGGTGGATGCCGGATGAATCACAAGCGATTTCACGTCCGCCACGTTCGCAAGCAGCGAGAACAATTCCAGACTGTCGATAAATTTCTTCGCCGTCCCGCCGTCTCCTCTGATTTCAAAGGTAAAGATGGAGCCGCCGCCCTTCGGAAAATATTTCTTATAGAGCGCCCGTTTCGCCGGGTCGTCCGAGACCGAAGGGTGATTTACCTTTTCCACCTGCGGGTGGCCGCTCAGATACTCCACGACCTTTCGGGCATTTTCCATATGTCTTTCCACCCGAAGGGACAGTGTTTCCAGCCCCTGAAGAAACAGGAAGGCGTGGAACGGCGAGAGTGTTGCGCCGGTATCCCTCAGCAATATCGCGCGGATACTCGTCACGAAGGCCGTCTCTCCTGCCGCCTCCGTGAAACGGATACCGTGGTAGGCCGGATTCGGCTCTGCAAGTCCCGGAAATTTACCTCCGGCCGCCCAGTCAAAGCGGCCGCCGTCCGCGATAACGCCTCCGACTGCAGTTCCGTGTCCGCCGATGAATTTCGTTGCGGAATGCACGACAATATCCGCGCCGTACTCGATGGGGCGGACCAGATACGGCGTGGCAAAGGTGTTGTCCACCACCAGCGGAATTCCGTGGGAATGGGCTATTTCCGCAAGCCTCTCGATGTCCGCAGCGTCCGAATTTGGATTGCCCAGCGTTTCAATATGAATCGCTTTTGTGTGATCCTGAATCGCCGCTTCCACCTCTTCATAACGGAAGGGATCTGTGAAGGTCGTTTTAATTCCGTACTGCGGCAGTGTGTGCGCCAGAAGGTTGTAGGTTCCGCCGTAAATATTTTTCGCCGCCACAATGTGGTCTCCCGCATGAGCCAGATTCAAAAATACAGCGGAGAGCGCCGCCGCGCCGGATGCCACCGCAAGAGCCGCCGCGCCGCCTTCCAGAGCCGCAATTCTCTTTTCGAACACATCCTGCGTCGGATTCGTCAGCCTTCCGTATATATTGCCGGCGTCCGACAGGTTAAATCTTGCCTGCGCGTGCTCGCTGCTGTGAAAAACGTAGGAGGATGTCTGATAAATGGGCACCGCCCTGGCGTCGGTCACCGGATCTGGCTGCTCCTGCCCTGCGTGAACCTGCAATGTCTCAAACTTAAAATTTCTTTCCGCGTATGTCTTTTTCATATTTTCCCGCCTCTCTTTGTCTGTTTTTTACAGTGTCATCTTAACACGGCTCCGGGGGCGCTGTCCAATATGAAAAAGAAACAGCCAGTTATAGCTTTTTCCTATAGCTAACCGCTACAGCAGCACTTTATTTCGAAACCTTGCCAGCTCCTCCAGGTACTTCTGTCCCAGCGGGCTGATGGCTATTCCCTTTTTGACCAGATACCCGATCGACATGACCTCCTCCGATTTCAGCTTCACCGCAACGTAATCGGAGCCGTTCAGCTCCTCGCACAGAATGCCGGAGCACATGGTGTAGCCGTTCAGACCCACCATCAGGTTTAAGAGCGTCGCACGGTCGCTGGCCTTAATCAGACGCCGGTAGTCGTAAGCGCTCAAAACCTCCTCCGCAAAATAAAACGAATTATTTTTCCCCTGCTCAAAAGACAGGCAGGGATACTCGTCAAGCTCCTCCATGGCCACCTCGCTTCTGCCGGCCAGCGGATGCCCCTTCCACATATACACATATATTTTGCACTGCAGAATTTCATGAAATCCCAAGCCGTACTCGCCAAATAGCTTCTGCAGCACCTTCCCGTTAAAGGAATTGACATAGAGTATTCCGATTTCGCTTTTGAAATCCTTTACATTCTCGATCACTTCGCAGGTTTTCGTCTCATAGACAGCAAATTCGTATTCATCCATGCCGAACTGCTTTACCATCTCGATAAAGGCTTTCACCGCAAAGGTGTAATGCTGCATGGATACGCTGAATTTCTTTTTGACCTTCTCCTTTTTGATGTACCGGGATTCCATCAGGCCGTACTGCTCGACCACCTGCCTTGCATAACCGATGAACTCCTCCCCCTCCGGCGTCAGAGCGATTCCCCGGCTGGTTCGAAGAAACAGGCGGATGCCGGTCTCTTCCTCCAGCTCCTTTACGGCGGCGGAGAGACTGGGCTGGGAAATAAAAAGCTGCCCTGCCGCTCTGTTCATGGAGCCTGCGCCGGCTATTGTAATTGCATAGCGGAGTTGTGCGAGAGTCATATAAACACGAACCTTTCTTCATATTGCCAACCGTCAACGGAAAAATACTGTATGCTTTTGAATTCATCATCCAGAAATTCCAGTGCAAAAATATGCGTATCATCAAATGATTTTTTCTGAACTATTATAATCGATCTCCTGCTGATGTTCAATTAACAAACGTAAAAAAATGAAACCCCACATAAAATCACTGACGCCGCTTTTCTTTTTGGAGAAAACATATTTATCATTAAAGCCGGGCAAATATTAACCTGCATTATTTCACCCTCCCTGTAAATTTCCTGATCTGTCCAGCCTTTCATACATCCGGCTGTTCCCAAAAACTAAATACCGTTTCTACTGAAAAATCATGAACTGTCCGGATTTTCAAAGGCCCTGTTTGTCTGCTGACAGGTAATATATCCTTCCGGATTTGCCGGACGCATCTTAAAAGCCTCATCCGGTCCGGCCAAATCTTCTTCAGGCGGCAGCGGCCTTTTTCCCGTTCGCCTTGCCAGTCCCATACCGTCCAGACCTGCGCCGGAGCCGACCATCTCTATATCCCAAAATATAATGTCATGCCTCTTACCGTCCGAAAGGTACGCATCAGCAGAATCATATTCCGTGATACTGCATTTCCTTCCCTGCCTTTTAATAAGCGAAGCAAGGTAAGACCTTATGTTTTTTCATCGTCCCGCACTGCAATTTTTATCATTTCCGTCATCTCCAGCCTTCAATTAAATTATCGGAAAAATCAGCGGGCTTCCTAATATCTGCTTCGTGAAAGCGGACGTTAGATAACGATACTTTTGAAAACACTGGAAAATCAGGTTTTTTCGAGCGACGGACAAACTGAGCCGGCTGCCCAATGAACATCCTTCGCCCTAAATACTGTTTCTGTAATTTTCCGGGGTAACCCCTATTTCTTTTTTAAAAATCTTTCCAAAATAGCTGGGGCTTTCAAACCCGCACATTTTAGCAATATCCAGAACTTTCTTTTCCGGATATTGCAGTAAGAAAATACGTGCCCGGCTGATTCGGACAGATTGCAGATAATGCATGATGGATTGCTGCATGCACTGCTTAAATAATGTGCACATATATTCTTTGGAAAGCTTTACATACCGGGCAATATCATCTAATGAGACAGGTTTTGCGTAATTTTCTTCCAGATATGCAATAATTTGCTGTACCAGCCTGTTCTCCTGAACAGGTACAGAGGTATTGATGTGTTTGATACAAGAAGAAAGGTCAAGCAGCAAGCTGTAACATACTTTTGAATATGCGGCATTTTTATGCTTCATTTTTTGCTTTTTCAGGCTGTCCAGCTGTTCAATGTGCTGGGAAAAAACAGTTGTGTTTGAAAAATGATAAACACCAGATTCATGCATATATAAGGTTTTTAAAAGCTCCATGCAGTTTTGACCTGAGAATCCTATAAAATGCAGCTCCCATTCGGATGTCAGTCCGTGATAGGAGTGGGGCATCTGAGGATAGATTAATGCTCCCTGCCCCTGATGCAGGATGGACCTGCAATCGTTTATAATTAACTCGCCGGTTCCTTTGATACAGTAAAACCATTGAAAGAAGTGGAGCCCGGTCGGTCTGAGAACAGGTTCCTGCTGATGGTTTATACCAAGGATGTGCAGTGACAGTGGCAGCATCTGTTGTTGTTTTTCGGGATCGTGAAAAGAATAGATCATGATTGTTCTCCCAGGTTTTGGCTGTGTGATATCCTATATTTTAGTGCGGCATGATTTCTATGTCAATGCAATATTTCAAAAAAATCTTAATATAATTATACAAATATAATTATATTAAGATTGAAACAGATAAAGCTGCAATGTACAATAAATATACAGAGGATACACAGACGCCAATAAAATGAAAGGGGAAAAAATATTTATGGCAAACATACCAACAATCAAAAATGATAACGGAATACCAACACTTTATGTAAAAGATGCTCCATTTTTCGCATTGAGCGGTGAAGTACACAATTCCAGCTCCAGTAATTTACAATATATGGAGACCGAAATCTGGCCAAAACTGAAAGGCCTGCATATGAATTCGCTCATTGTTCCATTATACTGGGAGACAATCGAACCCAAAGAGGGTGAATACTGCTTTGAATTACTGGATGGCTTACTGAAACAGGCCAGAGAGAATGAAATGAAGTTAATTTTCCTGTGGTTTGGCTTATGGAAAAACAGTGAATCTATGTATGTACCGGCATGGATGAAGCAGGACACGCAGACCTATTACCGGGCAAGAAAAGCAAACGGTGAGCCAATTAACACCATTTCACCTCTCTGTCAGGCAGCTGTAGATAAGGATGCGGCAGCATTTGCAAAAATTATGGCACATATCAGGAAGATGGATGAAGAAGAATCCACGGTCATCGTCATGCAGGTGGAAAATGAGATTGGACTGTTGGGAACCGGATGTGATTACAGCGAAGCAGCGAAAAAAGCTTTTGCAGAAGATATTCCGGAAGAACTGGCAAAAGAATATGGTGTAAGAGGCACCTGGAAGGAAGCATTTGGAACAGACGCAGAAGAATATTTTATGGCGTATTATTTTGCGAAGGCGATTGAACAGATCACAGCAGCCGGACAAAAAGAGTATCCGCTTCCATGTTATGCAAATGCATGGTTAAAGCAGTATCCATGGTATCCTGGCTCTTATCCTTCCGGCGGCCCGGTGAAAAATGTACACCGGATCTGGAAAACAGCAGCACCTTCCCTGTTTACACTGGCACCGGATATCTATGTACCTTATGTGGCGGACATTCTGGATGAATATGGCTATAACGGAAATCCGCTGTTTGTACCGGAGGTACGAAAAGATTCTGTAACGGCTTCTTACTGTCTTTATGCTTTTATGCATCAAAATGCTATTGGTTATTCTCCGTTTGGAATCGAGGAGATAATGCTGCCGCCAGAGGCAGTTGAAAAGCCGCCAATGGAGGTTATGGCAGCGTTGAATATTGATCCATCTGCCTTTGATATTACAGGAAGTAAGGATTATCTTGCAGCAGTATATGACCTGATAGAACAGATGAAACCTCTTTACTTAAAGTACCGGGGAACAGAGCATTTAAAAAGCTATGTGAAAAAAACAGAGACAGACTTTGGAACATGGTTTACATTTGAGGAGTATGATCTTTCTGTTGCCTATCCGCCTAAAATGACGGCGAAACCACTGGCGGCGGGTGTCGTCTATGAGCTTGCTCCTGATAAGTTCCTGATTGCAGGAATGATGAGTACGCTGACATTCCGTCCAAAAGAAGGAGAAAATCTCCGGGTTGATTATCTAAAGATTGAGGAAGGGACGCTGGAAAAAGGGAACTGGAAACCAGGACGTATCCTGAATGGTGACGAGAGGATGACATTACGGCTTGGAGATATGCCGACATGCCTTTATATAGAACTGTATAAATATTAATCCGAACTGCCATGCCAGCATGGGTATACGTAAGACCACCCCAAAACGTGACTCGGCAATGCCGCAAACGTGCTTACTTCTCTGCCCGTGTTGGCATTTTAATAGCATTCAACTATTAAGTTTTGAAAGATCGGAAACAGTGAATACGCTTATTTCGCTGTCTGCACTTAAATATCCGTTTCATAGACCTTCTCCTGGAAATGTCTGTTTTG
>CATJJD010000090.1 GCA_949740385.1 uncultured Lachnospiraceae bacterium | reverse complement strand
CTTTTATTTCCTTCCATTTCCCGCCGGGCCGCATCACTTTTCAGAAAACACAATTTTACACAATTTGACCGGGACAAACCGGCAAAATACTGCTATAATAAAGAGAATAACAATACAGGGAGGATTGAAATGAAAACACTCTATATAGAATGCCGGATGGGTGTCGCCGGAGATATGCTGACGGCGGCTCTCTACGAACTTCTGGACGATGCACAAAAGCAGCAGTTTCTCGCGCAGATGAACACCATCTTCGAGCAGGACATCCGCCTGTTCGCCAGTATCAAAACCGCCTCCGGCATAACCGGAACCCACATGCACGTACATGTGCTGGGAAAGGAGGAGCAGGCGGGGGTCGCTCCCTGCGGACATGACAGTGAGCATTCGCATGAGCATGAAAGCGGGCATACCCACGAACACGGGCATACAGACAGTGAACATACACACGGGCATACACATGAGCATGATCACGATCATGCGAAGGACCATGCCGGCACTCACGGACATACACATGACAGTGAGCACAGCCACACCCACAGCTCCTACCCCGACATCCTGGACCGGATCAGCAGCCTTGCCCTCTCCGACGATGTCAGACGTCACGCCGCCGCCGTCTACCGGCTGATCGGTGAGGCCGAGGCGAAGGTCCACAACACGGAGCTGACCCACATCCACTTCCACGAGGTTGGCTCTGTCGACGCCCTGGCGGACGTGGTGGCCAACAGCCTGCTCATCTCCATGCTTGCGCCGGAGCAGATCATCGTCTCCCCGATTCACGTCGGAAACGGCAGCGTGCGCTGCGCCCACGGCATCCTGCCGGTGCCTGCGCCGGCCACCGCGGAGCTCTTAAAGGGCATTCCCTTCTACACCGGAGACATCGACAGCGAGCTGTGCACTCCGACGGGCGCAGCCCTCGTAAAGCACTTTGCAGACCGCTTCGGCAGCATGCCGGCCATGGAGGTAAACCGCATCGGCGTCGGCCACGGCACAAAGGAATTTGAGCGCCTGAACGCCGTCCGGGTATTCTCCGGCGAGACCTTTTCCGAAAAGGAAAACGGCGCGGACTCTGACCGGATTGCGGACATTTCCTGCAACCTGGACGACATGACCGGGGAGGCGCTCGGCTTCTGCATGGAAACGCTGCTGGAGGAGGGCGCGCTGGACGTATACTATGTCCCGGTTCAGATGAAGAAAAACCGTCCCGGCATCCTGCTCCACTGTCTGTGCGGGGAGGATGATCTGGAACGATTCTGTGGACTTGTCATGCGCCACACAACGACCCGCGGCGTGCGCTACCAGTATTTTGACCGCAAAAAACTGACCTCGCACTGCGAGACCAGAGAGACGCCCTACGGCAGCATCCGCCGCAAAATCAGCGAAGACGGCTCTGTCGTCCGGGCAAAGTATGAATTTGAAGATCTGAAACGGATTGCAAGGCAGGAGCACCTTTCACTCTACGAGCTGGCCGAAAAGCTTAAGGACGTTCGCTGACGCCCGGCCGCCGGGTTGCCGAAATCGACACATGCTCCGGGTTTTTCTGATGCTCCGCAAGGAGCGCCAGCCAGAGCATGTGTACGCTGTAGGTGAGAAGCTGGTTCGCCGTCACCGCGTAGGGCGCAAGCCGGTCCAGATCAAAGACGCGGATTCCCAGGGGCGGCAGAAAGATCAGGTTCGTGGAATGGCTTTTCGGCCCGTCGCTGTAGATTTTCTCGTAAGTGATCATGAGAAATTCACCGCCCCGGTACATGCAGTGCCAGGAGACAAAACACTCGTCCACCGTCCACTCCACACCGTCGATCACTTCACGATCCCTTAAGTCGCTGTACTCCGTCGTCTGGCACTGCAGATCCCAGGAAAGGCGGCCCGCCTGAGTCTCCTTTAAGAGATCCGACATTTTGTGCTGTAATTCGTCTTCCTTTCTCATTTATCCTGCCTCCCTTCCGCCGTCACCCGCGCACAAATATATCGGACAGATTGTCCATAATCGCACCGGCCACATCCGGCCTGTTCATTGAGTAAATATGTACATGCCTGACCCCGTTTGCAATCAGGTCGATGATCTGATCGGTGGCGTATGCAATTCCCGCCTGCTTCATCGCCTCCGGCCGGTCCCCGAAGCAGTCCACAATCCGCAGAAACTTCGGCGGAATCATACTGCCTGTCAGAGCCGCCGAACGCCGCACCTGGGAGGCCGTCGTCACCGGCATAATACCCGGGACAACCGGAACGTCAATCCCCTTCTTTAACGCCTTAAACATGAAATTATAAAAAATATCGTTGTCAAAGAACATCTGCGTCGTCAGATACTCGCAGCCCGCCTCCACCTTCTCCTTAAGGTGGCCGAGATCCTCCTCCATATTTGCCGCCTCCGGGTGTCCCTCGGGATAGCAGGCGCCGCCGATACAGAAATCCCCCGCCTCCTTAATCTCCCGGATCAGCTCCACCGCGTGATGATACTGATTCGGCAGCGGAAAACCGGCGTGCTCCGGAATATCTCCCCGCAGCGCGAGAATATTTTCGATCCCCCGCGCCTTAAGCTCCGCAAGCACCGTCTGCACCTTCTCCTTCGTGGAGGAGACGCATGTCAGATGCGCGATGGCAGGAATCCCCTGCCGGTTGATGGTGTCGGTCAGCTCCACCGTATAGTCGCTGGTGCCACCGGCTGCCCCGTAGGTGCAGCTTAAATAGGACGGCCCAAGCGCCGCAAGACGCACCGCAAGCTCCTTATAATTGTCCAGTAAGGACTCCTTCTTCGGCGGAAACATCTCACAGGAAACTGTGACACGATCCTCCCTGATCCGCTCAATAACTCTCATTTTTCTCTCCCGTCTCTCCTCTAAAATTTCCTGAGCTCATCCGTTCCGTCGTCCGCCGTGTTCTCGATCCGGCGGATCTCAACAAAATAGGAGTAGCTGTCATTCACCTTCACCTCGCAGCGGTCTCCCACCTTATGCCCGAAAATCGCAGCCCCCAGCGGCGATTCCCGGCTGATCAGATTTTTCAGGGAATTGCTCCTCACCGTAGTCACAAGGCGGTAGGTTTCCACCTCGTCGTCCTCCTCAAAGTACACGTCCACGGTGTTGTTCATCCCCACCTCGTCCTCGGCAGACTCCTCCGATATGACAATCGCCGTCCGTATCATCCGCTCAAGATAGCGTATCCTCCGCTCGTTCTCGTTCTTGAACTGCTTCGCCGCCTTGTACTCAAAGTTCTCGCTCAGATCTCCCTGGGCCCGCGCCACCTTCACATCCTCCAGCGCCTGCTTCCGCACCACAAGCTTCCGGTGCTCAATCTCTTCCTCCATCTTTAAAATATCCTTCTTCGTCAGTTCATCATGCATGTGCCATTCCCCTTCTCATCTCATCGTTCCGGCAGCTTTTTCGCCGCAAAATCTCATCCGCCCGTACCGCATCACCCGATCACCCCGGAAAGCCCGCAGACAATCACGAGCACTCCCAGCACAATCCGATACCACCCGAACACCTTAAAGTCATGTCTTTTGATATAGTCCATCAGAAAACGGATCACAAGCATGGAAATCAAAAACGCCACAAGCATCCCGACTGCCAGAATGATCCCCTCCTCCATCGTAAAGGAAAAGCCGAACATTACAAGCTTAAGCAGACTTGCGCCGAACATAACCGGGATTGCCAGAAAAAACGTATACTCCGCCGCCACCGTCCGGGACACGCCGATTAATAGCGCCCCCGCAATCGGCGCGCCGGAGCGGGACGTCCCCGGAAACACCGCCGCAATCAGCTGAAACAGGCCGATCAGAAGCGCCGTGTCGTATCCGATGTCGGAAAGCGCGCAGATTTTTCCCCGCTTTCCCTTATTTGCCGTCTCCACAATAATAAACGCAATGCCGAAGAGAATCAGCATAACCGCCACCGTCTGATAGTTGTAAAACAGCCGCTCAAACACATCGTCAAAAAGAATGCCCACTATCGCCGCGGGCACACAGGATACAAGAATGTGAAACCAGAGCACAAAGATGTCGGTCTTTACAAAGGCGCCTGCGCCGGAAGACGACAGAGGATTCCGGTTGCCCCTTCTGCCGAAGGGCCATATTTTATCCCAGAAGAGGACGACCACCGCAAGAATCGCGCCAAGCTGAATCACCACCTCAAACATTCGGTAAAAATCCTCGCTCACATCCAGCGTCACCACCTCGTTCAGAAGGATCATATGACCGGTGCTGCTGACCGGCAGCCATTCCGTAACCCCCTCCACGATTCCAAAGAGAACCGCCTTCAAAATTTCAAACAAAAAATCCATACGCCCCTATGCTCCTTTCCCGCCCGCTATCTGCGCAGGACGGAAATACCAATAGTTCCAATCCCGCAGTTGCAGGCATTTGACACCGAACTGCTCTCGATAATCACATTTTCGAACTTCATGTACTTCTGTATCTCCTTCTCGATCATCTGAAGCTGCCGCACCGGCAGACCCACATGGGTGATGTAAATCACCTGCGGGTTTATTCTGCCCCATCCCAGAAAGATCATGCGGATATAAAATCGCCACACCCGGTCCATATTCCCGGCCAGCAGCCCGAAAATCTTCAGGCTGCTCTGATCCATGTGCAGCACCGGATGGAGATTGAACCGCTCGCACGCCTGCATGATGAGACGGCTCGTGTAGCCTCTCTCATAGAATGTCTTTGCACCCGGAAGCACGAAGGTGGTCCGCACCCGGCTGCAAAAATGCGCCAGTTCCTCACAGATTTCCGTCACGTTTTTGCCGTCAATGGCAAGCTGTGCCGCAAAAAGCACCTGCAGCGCCTCGCCCCCGGAAATCTGGCCGGAATCAATAATGTGCACATGGTCAAACCCTATGGCCGCCTGCTTTGCCACATTGTAGGTGCGGCCGGTTTTCGCCGCCATGGAAATATGGATAATTTCCTCCGCCCCGGTGAGCACTCCCGCAAAAAATTCCTCGAACTCCTCGATTGTTGCGCTGTCTGCGTACACCTGACTGTTTGACCGGTTCAGATACTGCTGCAGGTTGTTGGAGGTGATCTCCTTCGTATCCCGAAAACGCCCGTGCTCCGTGCCGATGTAGAGGTACATGACCTTCACGCCGAACTCCTCTGCAACCTTCGGCGAAATATCGCACACGCAGTCCGCCGTAATACACACCTTTTTTCGCTTTGCGGTGCCGTAACTGCCGCCGGAGGCGTCCCCCGGCCCCATAAAGCCCGGCGCATCCGGCTGGAAAATCTGGTACTCCAGAAGCTCCGCCGGCAGGTATCCCAGCACCTCCTCCTCCAGGCGCTCCGCCTGAACCGGCTTCTCCAGATAGCTGTTAAAGCCGTATCTGCGGTACTGCTCGGCGCTGCCCGCCATCACATTGGCCGTCATGGCTATGACCGGCGTCTCCCGGCATAAGCCGTTCTCCTGCCTGCGGATTTCCTTAAGCACCTCCACACCGTCCATCCCCGGCATCATGTGATCCATCAGAATCACCTGATAGCGCTTTTTTAAGGTAAGCTTTAAGCACTCCGCCCCGTTTTCCGCCGTGTCAATCTGCAGCTTCGTGGGCGCAAGCAGCTTCTGAACCACCACGCGGTTCATCTCATTGTCGTCCACAACAAGAACGCGCGCCTCCGGCGCTTCAAAGCTCTGCTTGTAATGGCTGCGGCAGCCCCCGCGGTTGCGCGCAAAATAATTAACCTCCCCCACCGGCGAAGCATCCACAATCTTCTGATCCAGAATCACCGTAAAATTGGAGCCCTTCGTGTAGATACTGTCCACGGTAATCTGACCGTCCATCAGATCCACCAGCTGCTTTGTAATGGACAGTCCCAGTCCGCTCCCCTCAATCCTTCGGTTCTTCTTCTTATCCACCCGCCGGAAAGACTCGAACAGGTACTCCAGGTCGTCCCTTCGGATGCCGATGCCGGTATCTCTCACCACGATCGTAAGCCGCATTGTCTCCGGACCGGTCTGCTCCCCGTTGGCCGACAGCGACACCGATCCCTCCTTCGTGTATTTCACCGCATTCGTCAGGAGGTTCAGTATCACCTGCTTGATGCGCTTCTCGTCGCCGTACAGCAGCTGCGGCATATTTCCGTCGATGTTCACGGCAAAATCCAGCTCCTTCTCTCTTGCCCTCACCCGGATCAGGTCCACCAGATCGCCGAACAGCTCCCTTGTGCTGTAGGTGACCGGGACAATCTCCATCTTGCTGTTCTCAAGCTGCGAGAGATCCAGCACGTCGTTCACAAGAGACAGAAGCATCCGGCTGGCGTTTTGAATATTGACCACATTCTCCCGCACATCCTCCGGCAGCTCCTCCCGCAGAATCACCTCGTTTAGTCCCACAATGGTGTTGATCGGCGTGCGGATCTCATGGCTCATATTGGCGAAAAACTGATTTTTTGACTGGCTCAGCACCGCCAGCTCTTCCTTCTGCCGCAGCGCCAGCTCCCGCTCCCTGTCGAACTGATGAATCTGGTACTTGAGCAGAATGCCCACCGCAATGCCCACCATTGCAACCGCAAAAAACGAATCCAGAAATACTCCGCCGGTCTCCTCGATTGGCTGCACAAGCTCCGGCTTAAAATAAGCAGCCCCGTAGACTGCCGTATCCACAAGAACCGCCGCAACGGCAAACACCACCATCCGGATTCCGGAATACATCACAAAAATATAAAAAATCCCCAGTACAAACCACACCGAAGCGCCGCCGCTGATCCCCCCGCATGACAGAAAGACAAGGGGAAAGGCAAAGCATATCATGACAAAGCCCACAAGAAAGATCGCCGCCTCCGTCCGGTGCAGCCGCACTGCAAGAAACGTGCTCAAAAGAAGCGTCGCAAGAAGCAGGACAAGCATGAACAGAGACAGGCCGCCGGTATTTAAGAAGAAGCTCTCCGCGAGAGCCACAAGAACAACCGCCGTCCCGATCAGAAGAATCAGGCGGAAAATCCGCTCCCGCATCTCAAGCCTTGTATTTCGAAAATATTGTATCAGTTGATTAATCATATTCTGCGTATCCTCTCAAAATACCTTTAATCCTTCGACCACTTATCCTTTAAACGCATCAGCGAATCAAGCGCCGACATGTAGTCCTCCATGTCAATTTTCCTGCGGATCTCAGGAAGCGCCGCCTCCGCATCGTGTCCGTGAAACACACACGCCCCAAGGGAATCCGCCAGGGAAGTCATGGTCCCGCTGTCCAGCGTGTAGACTGCATCCTCAAACTGCGACACAAGCGCGTCGAACTCCTCCAGGCCGATCTCCCGCTTCCCGGAACCGGCTGCCGCCGCCGATTGGGCTTTTGCCGATGCGGGCAAGGTAACGGATACCGGCTTTTCGGCGGGCGCAGCCGTCTCTGCCGCGGCCAATGTAACCTCCGGCAGTGAATCCGCCTTCGTTTGCTCTGGCGCAGACGCCGATGCAGGAGACCTTTCCGGCTCCGAAACGAACACCGGCTCAGGCCCTGCGGACTCCGCAGGCTCCGGTGCAGAAGACGCCGCGCTCTCATCCGCTCCGCGGAAGTTGTCCTTTAAAATATCCAGCACCCGACAGTACTCCTGCATGGCCGCATCGTGGGCCGAAAGTATGTAGTCACCGTCGTCGGCCTTTGCGGCAAATTCCAGCTTTTTGGCCATCTCCGACAGTCCCACGGCCCCGATGCTCATCATAGAGCTCTTTAAGGCGTGGACATAAATACTGTACTCCTTCCAGTTGCGCTGTGCGTAGAGACTCTCAATCTTATTCCGGTTATTCTCCCCGTCGTCACAGTGCATCTTAAGCACTTCGATATAGCCGTCCAGGCTGCCGCAGTAGAGAACGCCCTTTGAAACATCCAGATCCTGCAGGTTGAGTCCGCCTGCGCTCTCCTCTTTCTGCTGCGGCTTTTCGTCCGCGGAAACCGCCGGTTCCCTGACCGGCTTTTCCGCCGGCTTAACGGCCGGCTTTTCGCTCATTGGCCCGGTCTCCTGTTCGCAGGCTTCCTCCCGGACAGGCGTCCGAAACGGTTCTTTTGTCTCTTTTATCTCTGCCTTCGCCGCCTCGTCCTTTGGCTTATCCACAATCTTGTAGGCCGGAATAAACCGCCGCAGAACGCGCTCCATCGCGGAGAGTTCGATCGGCTTCGACAAAAATGCGTCAAAGCCCTGCGACAGAAACATCTCCCGCATACCGGACACCGAGTTTGCCGTGAGAGCGATAATCGGCACCGTTTTAAAGTAGTTGCCCTGCTTGTCGCGTATTCTCTTTAACGTCTCAATCCCGTCCATCTCCGGCATCATGTGATCCATAAAGACAAAATCGTAGTCCTTCGACATAATGCTCTCCAGAGCCTCCGCCCCGCTTGTGACGGACACCAGCGTAAGTCCGTAAGGCTTTAAGAGATTTTCCAGCACCTTCAGGTTCATCCGGTTGTCGTCCACCGCAAGAATTTTGGCGGTGGTCGCCACAAAACGGCCGCGGTGATACCGCTTGATCTCCACGCCGCGGTTCGTTCGCTCTCCGTTTAACGCCATGATGATCGGCAGTATGAAAAACGGTTTGTAGATGCGAAGCAGATCCGGGTTAGTGAGCCGATCCTCCTCATAGTAATCCAGCGCCACCATAACCTGCGCCTGCATCGCCTGCGCATCAAAAAAGGCCGCATCCTCCTCGTACTCCGCAACGCTGATAAATATGTGAGTAAAATTCTCCCGTCCGGACCTGCGCTTAAGCTCCGGCAGATTCTGGCAGACCACACAGGATACGCCGGACTGCTTTACCATATGGTCGATCACAGCCCCGTACTCATCCCTTATCTCCGTCATGGCAAACTGCTCCATATTGATGTAAATCGCCACATTGTAAGCGCCCGCATTCTTCACCGAGGCTACCGGCTCCCAGCTGCTCACCCGCTGGGGAATCGTAAACTGAATCTGTGTGCCCTTGCCGTACTCGCTTCTCACCGAGATAAAACCGCCCATTTTGGCAATAATCGCTTTCGATATGGCAAGGCCCAGCCCCAGACCGCCGTTCTGACGGTTGCGCTTGCTGTCAATCTGGCTGAAGCTTGTAAAAATCTTCTCCAGATGCTCCTTCTTCATACCGATTCCGGTATCCATTACGGTCACGGTGAGATTTACGCCATAGTTCTCCCTGCGGCAGGCAAAGCTGATGCTCACGCCGCCGTCGGCAGTGAATTTGATAGCATTGTCGACGAAATTCATCACGACGCGGCGGATTCTCTGCTCGTCGCCGATCATTCTGGACGGCATGGTCACGTCGAGGTCCACCACAAGCTCGATGCGCTTTTCGGCCTTCTTCGCCACGCTCAGGTTCACGACGTCGTTTGCCAGAGAGGCAATGTTATACTCCTCCTCCACCAGCTCCACGTCGCCCGACTCCAGCTCCGAAAAGTCCAGAATATCGCTGACGACGGAGAGAAGATTCTGCCCCGCATTCTGAATGCTGAACACCTCCTCCCTGAGATGGTCCGGTATGTCCTCCCTCAGCACCGCAGCGCTCATGCCGCAGATCGTATTGATCGGAGTGCGGATCTCGTGGCTGACGTTCGCAAGGAAATCGTCCTTGCTGCGCTCCGCGTCCTTCAGCTCCTCAATGCGGCCGTCCTGCACCTGGCTGGCCTCCACCTGCCTGCAGATCACGTAGTAAATGACGATCTGCACCATGTAGATCGAGATAATCTGAATCGCAAGCCGAATATCCTCCCGCGCACCGGTAAAGACGATCTGTCTCGTAACAACCATATGATATGCCAGCTCAAAGGTGTACGCCGCCAGCGTAACCCACACCAGCTCCGGCAGCCCGTAGAGCGCAATGATGACCGCAAGGGAAAGCATCGTCGTAAAGGTCTTCTTCACATCGCGCACCTGCAGCATATACAGCACCATCGAAAACTGGAGCATCCCAAACGTAATATATGCGCGGAACCGAAAGGTCCGGTATGTGATCAGATAGAACGTCCAGGCCAGGACGATAAACACAACGATCACAACCAGATCCCAGACCGCCCACCGGCCAGCCGTAATCATTCCCGCAAAGCCGGCCGCATACAGCGTGCTGATGACGAGCACCAGCAGCTCAATATTCCGCTGCCTTTTCGCATCGAATTCGATATGGTTCACAGCTTCCTCCTATGACGCAAAAGCCGGCGTCAAAGTCTAACGTCGGCTTGCTGCTTTTCTTTAATACTTTCCGAAATCATCCCCCAGGGAAATGATCTGTTCGGTCTTGTCACTGTCCGAGGACGACTTAGGCAGACTGCTGATCTGCGGTATACCGTCCATGCCGTCTGCGCCGCGGCTGTTTCCAAGCTTGTATACGGCCAGAAGCTCTCTCATGCGGACTGCCTGATTGGACAGCTCCTCGGACGCAGCCGCACACTGCTGGCTCGTAGCGGAGTTGGTCTGTACCACCTGAGATACCTGACCGATGGCCTGGTTGATCTGCGCCACCGCCGTAGCCTGGTAGTTGGAGGACTCCGCAATATCGCGGATCATCGTCTCGCTCTTGCCTACGCCGGTTGTAATTGCCTCCAGCGCCCGCGCCGTGTCGTCTGCAATTTTGGAGCCTGCCTCAACCTTGTGGATGCTGTCCTCGATAAGCTCTGCCGTCTCCGCAGCCGCGGAAGCGCTCTTCGCCGCAAGTGAACGAACCTCCTCCGCAACAACCGCAAAGCCCTTGCCCGCCTCTCCGGCTCTGGCTGCCTCAACGGCCGCATTCAGCGCCAGAATATTAGTCTGGAACGCAATATCGTCAATTACCTTGATAATCTTGGAAATGCTCTCCGAAGACTTGTTGATCTCTTCCATGGCAACCATCATATCCTGCATCTGTACGTTGCCCTTTTGTACATCGCCGATTGCATTGCTCATCAGATCCGCAGCGCTGTTTGCCTGATCTGCGTTCTGCTTTGTCTTCTCCGCGATCTCGCTGATGGAAGCCGTGATCTCCTCAATAGCGCTTGCCTGCTCGGTGGAGCCCTGTGCCAGAGACTCGCTGGCGCTCGCCACCTGTGAGGAGCTTGTCATAACCTGGTAAGCGGAATCGCTGATGTTGGAGAGTGCGTGGTGGTTGCGCTCCACCAGCGTGTGTAATGCGTTGCCCAGCACGTCCGCAGCGCTGCTCGGCTTTACGTCAACCGTCAGATTACCCTGAGAAATCTCATCCGCGATGTTCGCCTGGTACTTGATGTTGCTGATTACGCGTCCGTACTCGTCTACCAGACCGCCGAACTCGTCATTCGCATACTTGGTCATATGTACGTCCACATGACCGAGCGCAATCTTCTTTGCAGCGTCGGAGAGCTGATTGACCGACCTTACGATCGCCTTGATAATCGACAGCGCAACGGCAATTGTAATAATAATCGAGATAACCAGTATTGCCACCGCAAAGAGCGCAGCTCTGTCCGCATAAACCTCCGCATAGTTGGCATCATGCGCCTTTGCCACACTCTGCATTGACAGAATGCCAAAAATAACATTGATCGTTGTCAGTATGATCGGGATAAAAAATCCGCCGATCAGTCTTGTTTTCATCGTCACGTTTTTCATGTCCATACCTCTCAATCTTCATTCATCTTTAATTCGTTCGCCTGATCCGGAGCCGAAATATCTTCATCGTTTAAGAGCTTGTTTGGATCTAACAGAAGCTTCACCTGATCTCCCACCTTGCCAATGGCATAGACAAAGTTATTCTGCGGCCGGTCCGTCTTGTTGATCGAAGGAGACGGCAAAATGTTTTCCTCCTGAATTTCAACCACCTCTGCGATGTTCTCCACAATAAGGCCGACAACATTGTCCCTGTAATTAATTACAATGATACAGGTTCTGTCATTGTACTCAAATGGCTCCATCTGAAAACGCAGACGCACATCAATAACCGGTATGATCTTGCCTCTCAGATTGATCAGACCCTTAATGTAATCCTCGCTCTCCGGAATCTCCGTAATTTCCTGCGATACAATAATGTCGTTGACATATTCTATCTTCAGGCCAAAATACTCGCTTCCGGCTTTGAAGGTCACATACTTATCTTTTTGCGTATCGTGTTCCACCATATCGCTTTTTCCTTTCTTCCCTTTTCCGGTAATTTCTCTCCCGCTGCCGCTATGTCACAGTCACTCGCTCACCCCTCCCGGATCAAGAATCAGTGAGATCGGAAGAGCGTCGTGTAGGGAAAGAGTGT
>CATJJD010000089.1 GCA_949740385.1 uncultured Lachnospiraceae bacterium | reverse complement strand
TGCATATTATGATGGAAAAGGACAGCTGAAACAACTGCAAAAAACAGCTCCGAAAACCCGTACCCGGTGTCTGCGGAGCTGTTTTTCCAAAATCTTTTTTACAGGAGCAGTGCTCTCTGCCTGGAGTCGGGGATGTTCATCTGGATGCGGTATTTTGCCACCGCTCTCCGCGATACGGTAATTCCTTCATCTGCCAGCTTTTCTGAAAGCTTCTGGTCGCTGAAGGGCTTTTTGCTCTCGGAGGCGATAATTGCGCGTATCCTTTCTTTGATGTGCTCCGGCGACACTCCGTCCTGCTCCCCGCTTTTTGCCACGGCCGCGGCAAAGAGCGCTTTGAGGGGTTCCGTCTTTTTGTACTGCACATATTTTCCCCGGATGGCCCGGCTTACGGTGGATGCGTGAATCCCCAGATCCGATCCAATATCTTCCATGCTCATGGGAGCCAGGGGGCCTCTTCGCTCAAAGTAGTCCTCCTGCCTTTTTACGATGGCCTCCACAATGCGGATAATGGTCTTTCTTCTCTGCTCCACGCAGCTGATGACAAACCTTGCCCGCTCCAGCCGCTCTTTAAAATATGCGACAAGCTCCGGGTCCGTGGCTTCCTCCATCCTGCGGATATAGTAGTCGCTGTACTTATATTCGCCGGTCCACTGGTCGTTAATCTCCACGATCCATCTTTCGCCCTGCCTGGAGACCAGAACGTCGGGAACCACGTAAGCGGCCTCTGACCGGTCATTATCCATGAGGGGCCTGGGATTCAGGCTCCCGATCAGATGAATGTATTCTTTTAACCGGATTGTGGATATGCCGAGGCTGCGGGATATTGTCCCGATCTGGCCGCTCACCAGGTCCGGCAGGTGCTCTCTCAACAGCAGAAACAGCGTTTCATCCTCAATGTCCTGCTCCTTAAGCTGCCGGATCAGGCATTCCGCCAGGCAGGACGAAAAGATCCCCGCAGGCTCAAGCTCCCTAAGAACGGCCAGACACTGCGCAAGCTCCTCCTCTCTGTAGCCGGAGGACTTTGCCAGCTTTCCCAGATCGTGGGTAAAAAAGCCTTTTTCGTCCAGACAGTCCACAAGATAGCCCATGATCGCCCACTGGCGCCTGGAATAGTCGTTCCAGTTGAGCTGCCCCAGCAGGTTATCCTTCAGCAGGCTCTCTTTTTTTGCGGACAGCTCCCGCCTGTACGGCTCATCCTCAGCGGGACTTCCGGGGTTCTGATCCGCGTAGGCGGTCTGGGCTTCCGCGTCGGAAAACTTTTCTATGCTTGTGATGATCTCGTCTTCCTTGCGCTCCGCATTTTCCAG
>CATJJD010000088.1 GCA_949740385.1 uncultured Lachnospiraceae bacterium | reverse complement strand
TAGCCGTCGTCAAAGGTAAGAAGGAGCGCCCGGTCCGGAAGCCCGCATGTTCCCTTCACCGCTTCCATGACCTGCTCCATTGTGACCACACTGAAATTCGCGGACATAAATTCCAGCTGACGGCGGAATAAATCAACGTCAAGTCCTTTTATGCCGGAATAACGGCTGTGCCGTAAATCGCGGATGTAATGGTACATGCTTATATGTAATTTACTGTTCATATATCTGTCGCCCCATCTCAGCCTTTCTCTTTCTTTTCTCTACATTTTCACGGCTGCCACCAGGATCTGATCGGCCAGCCCCTCTCTGTCAAAAACCGGCTGAATCGCATTACTCAGGTCAGTCAGCCGGTCATACAGTGCATGTTCTTTTATCCCGGCCACAAGCATGGCATTATTTACCAGATCCGTGTAGCCCTGCCCAAACTCCCATTTCCCGATCATCCGAAATTTATCCCGGAGCAGAAGTGCAAGCGATTTTTCACTGAACACCTGCAGGTGTCCCAGAGCCGCCACATGACGGTATATGAAATTACTGCCGGTCATATTGGCAAAGGATGCCACCGACGGATGCCTCGGAACCTCAAACACCAGGACCGCATGCTCATGCATATGATCATACACATAGTTGATAAATCTTCCCGGTTCCTCCATATGCTCCAGTACATTAAAAAAGGAGACAACATCATTCCGACGAATCATCTGGCTGATTTGCGCATCCTCATGTTCCAGGTCTATATAACAGTTTTTAACCTTCAGCCCTCTTGAAGCCATAAAACGGCATTCTTTTTCATCGGACTCGATCCCCTCTGCCTTTATATCGCTGTTCCTTGTGAGCCAGCTTAAAATTTCCCCGCCCCCGCAGCCAATATCCAGCCACGAGTCGAGCTTAACAAGCTCCTCACTGCGGCATGCATCCAGAACAAACTGTATCTTCGGGGCCGTTATCATCTCTACCCGTCTGTCATACACGGCATCATCAATGTAGGAGCTGCTGTTTACCGCATTTTCGCCGCAGTACAGATTCTGTATATCCGGTATCTCCCCGAGAAATAATGCCTGACACTGTTCGCACTGAAAATACTCATATTTTCCCAGCAGTTTTGCAAACAGCGTGCTCTGTCCGCTGCCGCATATCCGGCATTTCGGTTTTACCCCCCCGATTTTCGATAAGCGTTCTTCATACGGCGGGCTGATTTTTCAATCGTTTCGTCTATGGCTTCCACCGTTCGGTTGATACTGCGCATATCAACCGGTTTTCCATATTTTACAAGCATGTTCCATTTCCTCCCTTTTTCCGGTTAACCGAATTTTCAGCCGGGCACTTCCACTCCTTACGCAAGATAACCGGTTGTATTACGGTTTTATGATGTAAGTTGGTTTCTCATGGGAAAAAGGAAATTTCTGCAGTCTGACCGGTTTCTTATCAAAAAATTCATCGACTGCCCTGGTCTCTCCCTCCACCTTCCCATAATCATCCAAAACGATCAGTCCGCCCGGAACGACCCTGTCGTACAGCAGTTCAAGCCCCAGTCTGGCCGGTTCATATACATCGGTATCTATATGCAGCAAAGCGATCCGCAGCTGCCCTTCCTTTTCAAGATAATTCGGCAGCGTTTGAATAATATCGCCCTTAACCAGTTCTGTATTTCCGATCTTTTTCAGCCGAAAAGATTTCAGCAGCTCTTCATCACTAAGAAATTCATCACGAAAAACCGTATTCCAGTTTTCTACAAATTGTCTGTCCGCTTCCACGGCTTCCACGTTCGGAAATTCCCCAAAAATATCAAAACCGATAATCTTTCTGGAATTTTCATTCTCCAGAAGCTCACGGAAGGTAGCCCATTGAATGAGTGAGCCGCCCTTAAATACCCCTAATTCCAATACCCCCCCCGGAAGACCTGTAATCATTTTATACAGCTCATAATGAGCCAGTATATTGCCCATCCGGTACGGTTCCGAAGTCAGATAAAATCCGTTTTCATATGTAAATGCTTTCGTCTCATCATAAATACCGATCATATGTGTTCTCCTTTACTTCATGCCCTGTCCGAGATAATATTCCGCAGCTGCAATATCCTTTCGTTCATCAATATCCACCGAATGACTCTTCTCCATAAAGTACGGCATCGGATTATCATTAAAGCCTGTATTCCTGTCCAGCTCGCAGACCGCATTGATATAGATGCATCCGTTCACACGATAATAGTCCGGCATATCCTGTCTGCGGCACGTACTGTTTTCGGGCAGAAGCTTTTCCAGACTTCCGTCCGCCCGGACCGAGCGGATCAAAAGCGGAGGATCTTCCACTTCGGAAACGGATAACAGCGCCTTTTTTCCGTTCCGGCAGAACGCTTCGACCGCAGCATCAATATCCTCCGCCGTCCGAAGCGGCTGTGTCGGCTGCAGCAGAACGAGTGTGTCGTAGGTTCTTCCCATCTCCTTTAAAGTCTCAACCGCATGAAGGACCGCATCTATGGTCGGCGTCTCATCCGCCGCCAGCTCTGCCGGGCGCATAAAAGGCACTTCTGCCCCGAACCGGACGGCCACCTCCGCGATCCGCCTGCTGTCCGTCGTAACAACCGTATCGTCAATATACCTGCTCTGCAGCGCCGCCTCGATCGTATACGCAATCAGCGGCTTTCCCTTCAGGTCCCTGATATTTTTGTCCTTAATCCCTTTGCTCCCGCCCCTGGCCGGGATCAGAGCCAGAATTCTGTCATTGCCTGTCATCGCTTCCCTCCGGAATCAGTACATCTCATAGTCCACAAAATGCTTCTGAATCTCTGTGTTCCAAAATTCGGGCTTTCGGACGATCTCCATAAACAGAGCCGTACTGTCGCCACGCCCGTACAGGAGCGCCGGAATCCGGTAACGGTCTGTCCGGTCAAGCGCCGCAAGTATTTCCTCATAATCCTCCGTTACATGCTGGACATTTGCCGCTTTCTGCAGAGAATACCTGCCGTTCTGCCTTGTTCCAATGTCAAGCGCCGGGATACCGTACACGCCGGATTCGCGCACCCCCGCGCTTGAATTGCCCATAATAAAATCCGCATTTTTCAGCAATGTCAGAAAACATTCAAACCGCAGCGACGGATAAACACGAAACCGCCCGTTTCCCGCAAAACGCTTATACTCGTTCAGAATAACCTCCGAACCCAGATCATTATTGGGATAGATCACTATATAATTTCGATGCCTGTCCCCAGCAGCAGCCACAACCGCCCGTATTTTCTGGCCGATCTCCCCGTATTCCGTCGTCACCGGATGGTACATCAGAATCCCATAGCGGGAAAAATCCAGCTCATACTTCCTGCAGACCGCCTCCAGCGAGGGCAGGCTCTCGCTCATCATAATGTCAATATCCGGCGAGCCGATCACAAAAATCCGGCCTTCCTCCTCCCCAAGCTGAATCAGCCTGCTTTTCGCTTCCCTGTTGCAGACAAAATGGATGTGTGCAAATTTGGATATTGCATGGCGTATGGATTCGTCGATGGTTCCCGACAGCTCCCCGCCCTCAATGTGTGCGACGAAAATATTGTGTAAGGCCCCGACAACGGCTCCTGCCAGCGCGTCCATGCGGTCACCGTGCACCACAACCATGTCCGGCTTTATGCCCTCCACGTAGCCGGACAGACAGGAAATTGTGCCGCCGAGATTCACACTGGAGCTCTGTGTCTGCCCTGCCCCGTAGGCGATATAAACATTCCGGTAGCCGTCTTTTAATACCTCCATATAGGTATTGCCGAACTTCTCGGACAGATGCATCCCGCACACAAACACAAATAATTCAAAATCTTTATCCTTTTCCAGCGCACGCATCAGCGGTTTCATTTTTCCGTAATCCGCTCTCGTGCCGGTCAGGAAAAGAATCCTTTTTACTCCCATCCGTTCCCCCTCACCATGTCGTATGTGAGCTGCGTGTCAGCCGCAATGTCACAGGCCGCTTCCCTTCCCAGCAGTTTTTCGTAATGCTCTGCCCGGATTCCGCCTGCCCCCGGGCGCTTTACCCAGAGGTTTTCTTTGGTAAACCGCTCTCCAGCCCTCACATCCGCCGTCACAACTACCGATGAAAAAGCGAAATCAATCGTCACCTGCTCTTCCTTTGCCGCTTCCTTTTTGCCGCCCAGCATCCGGGGAACATCTTCGGCCGCGGCAAGCAGCTCCTTAAGCTCCTGTTCGTCCATGGAGCATCCAATATCCGGGCCTGTCCGTTTCCTGGTATCTGTGAAATGGCGTTCGACAATCGACGCTCCGAGCGCCATGGCGGCAATACACGCCGTATTGGACAATGTATGGTCGGACAGCCCCACCGGAACGCCGGGGAAAGCACGCATCATCTCCTGCATGGCTCCCAGGCGGACGAGCGACGGGTCGGTCGGATACAGATTGGTCGTATGTAACAGCGCATAATCCACGCCTGCTTCCTCCAGAATCGCTGTTGCCTTGCGGATTGCCGGTATATCGTTCATTCCCGTTGAAACGATCATCGGTTTGCCGAAGGATGCAATATGACGAATCAGTGGATAATTGTTCAGCTCACCGGAACCGATCTTGTACGCCCTGACTCCAAACCGTTCCAGACGGTCAGCCGCCGCGCGGGAGAAGGGTGTACTGAGAAAAAGCATGCCTTTTGATTCCACGTACTGCATCAGCTCCCACTCATCCTCCTCCGAAAGAGCGCAGCTTTCCATAACCTCATAGATCGAAACATCCGCATTGCCCGGTATCACGGACCTCGCTGCGCCGCACATCTCATCGGAACAGACATGCGTCTGATGCTTGATGAGACGCGCGCCCGCACGAAAAGCGGCATCTGCGATTTTTTTGGCCTCTGCGAGGCTTCCGTTGTGGTTGATTCCCATTTCAGGGATTACGACCGGCTTTGCACCGATACCTGTTGTTATATCTCCGAGTTTAAATGATGATTTCATAATCTTCTCCCCACTGACAACAATGAAAGACTTCATAGTTACTTCAAAAACCCGACGGCCATCAATCCATTCGAAAACTCCTCATCCTCTGTCCAGAATATTTTTCAGCTCCGCCTCCGTCTCCGGTATAAAAAAATTCTCTGTACCTTCTGCAAACGGTCTAAGCTGCTCCATAAACATCTTTTTATCAAAATCACCAAAACAAAAAGTCATGATTACATCTATATCCCCAAACATATTGGACAGCGTAACCGCAGCCGATGAGCACATCGTAACCACATATCTTACCTTCATTTTTGAAACGATCATTTCAACCGGAAGTCTTCCAAGCCTGCTGTCGATCAAATCTGCTGCCTTTGTCGTGTATCGAACCATATGATCGTCTCTGGGATGCGGTTTGATCAGAATTCTAAGCTCCGGTGACAGGCGATGCAGCAGAGCGATCAGATTATTTTCCAACTCGCGCTGTTTTTCGTTGGTTGCTGTTATCTGCCCAAGAAACAGCAAATCTGCCGAATCAGAAATCTGCACACGGTCTGGCCAATACTGCGCCAGTTCTTCCTCTTTTAAAAAAACTTTATAATTCAACAATTTTATTTTACAGTCATATCTGTGATTAATCCTGTAAATCAGAGGGTATCCCACATACGCAATATCCGGAATTATCGTATTTCCGATCACCTTCACATCTCCGCCTGAAAAATAAGTGCCGATTCCTTCTTCTACAAGCACTTTTTTGCAGCACCATCTCGCTGCATTTTTACTGATTGGATCTCTGTCATTGAAATAATATAACGCACATTTCTTCCATTGATATACCGGAAACACAGAATAGAAAAGTACCTTCATTTTTCCGACAACGTCTTTTGTTATTTCAATGTAATCAGCATATTCCCGCTTTCTGAAATCAACACCCCTGATATACTTAAGTATCAAAAGAGACCTGGCGTTATGTTTTCTATATATCTTTTTCGCCATCAGATCCGCAACTACATATTGATATGATGTGAGACATACAAATATCTGACGTATCATAATGCACTGCAAGCATGCACTTTTGCTCTTCCCCCTTTCCAGATTTATAGTCTCTCGGATTCTCCAGCCCTTATTTTCGGCGGCTTTCAAACCCAGATTT
>CATJJD010000087.1 GCA_949740385.1 uncultured Lachnospiraceae bacterium | reverse complement strand
TTCCGCCCGAGACCGCCACTACGCTGGTCGCGGGATTTCGCTTAAGAAACCGCAGAACCCCCTCCCTGGAGTCGTCGATGGAGCGGATACCAAAACCCTGAATGCTCATCCAGAGCTCGTGCACTTCATCGTAATCCGCCTCCGTCATGACGCGGATGCTGTACTGTATATCCATAATCGGTCCTCCGCCTTTTCTCCCTGTCTACGGAAAACACGGAACCATACCAAGTCCCGTATCCTCCGGAAGACCAGACAGCAGGTTCATATTCTGCACCGCCTGGCCTGCCGCGCCCTTCACCAGATTGTCCAGCGCTCCCATCATGACAACCCGATTCGTGCGCTCGTCCACCACAAAATTCACGTCCACATAATTGCTGCCCTCGACCCATTTCGTCTCCGGGCACACGCCCTTTTTCAGAACCCGGACAAAGCGCTCGCCCTGATACAGGCTCTCGTAAGCGCTTCGAAGCTCCTCCTCCGTCGGGAAGCTCCCGTCGGCCTTCTGCTGCAGACCGGCATATGCCGTCACAAGAATCCCCCGGTTCATCGGGACAAGATGGGGCGTAAAGCTCACGCAGACAGGCCGTCCCGCGGCGTAGCCCAGCTGCTCCTCGATCTCCGGCGTGTGCCTGTGTGCGGCCACGCCGTAGGCCTTCATGTTCTCATTCACCTCGCAGAACAGGTTCGGCGTCTTTGCCCCCCGGCCTGCTCCGGACGTGCCGGACTTCGCGTCGATGATGAGAGTGTCCGGATCAATCAGCCCGCTCTTTACCAGCGGATAAGCCGTCAGGATCGAGCAGGTGGTGTAGCAGCCCGGATTTGCGATCAGCCTGGTGCCTGCGTTCACCTTTCCCCGGTTGATCTCGCACAGACCGTAAACCGCCTCCCCGATAAACTGCGGGCTCTTATGTCCGATTCCGTACCACTTCTCATAGACGGCCACGTCCTTAATACGGTAGTCCGCGCTCAGATCCACGATTTTCGTCCGCGAGAGAATGTCATCCGTCAGGACGCCGGCCAGATAGCCCTGGGGCGTGGCGGTAAATATCACGTCCGCCGCCGAAGCCAGCTCCTCCATATTATCATCCATACATTTTGCATCCACAAGCTCAAAAAAATTCCGGTATATGTCCGCGTAGTTCTCGTCGATGTAGCTGCGGGAGCCGAACCATCTGATCTGAACCTCACTGTGATTTAAAAGGATGCGCACAAGCTCCGCACCCGCGTAGCCCGTGGCTCCGATAATTCCGACATTTATCATATCCTCTTCCTCTTTTCTCAAAATAGTATTCCGGTCCGCACTGTCCGAAAACAAAAGCTCCCGAAAATCCGACAGCCGCCCACAAAACACCTTCTATATAATATAGTACATTGTCCGCCCGACGTAAATAGCAAATATTCACAAAATTATGAATATTTATTCAAAAATATGTATATTCTTTCGCTTGCTAATTTCCGCCCGATATAGTATAGTTAATCTGATTTTATTACGCGTTCATAAAAGAAGAAAGGACAGATCACATGAAAGAGAAAGTTGTACTGGCTTACTCCGGCGGACTCGACACCACCGCCATCATTCCCTGGCTGAAGGAAACCTACGATTACGAGGTTATCTGCTGCTGTATCGACTGCGGGCAGGGGGAGGAACTGGACGGGCTTGAGGAACGGGCAAAGGTCTCCGGCGCATCCAGACTCTACATTGAGGACATCATCGACGAATTCTGCGAGGATTACATCCTTCCGTGCGTGCAGGCCGGCGCCGTGTACGAGCACAAATACCTGCTGGGCACATCCATGGCACGCCCGGGCATCGCAAAGAAGCTGGTGGAGATTGCCAGAAAAGAGGGGGCCGTTGCCATCTGCCACGGCGCCACCGGAAAGGGCAACGATCAGATCCGCTTTGAGCTGGGCATAAAGGCGCTTGCGCCGGACATCAGGGTTATCGCCCCGTGGAGGGACGACCGCTGGAACATGGACTCGAGAGACGCAGAGATCGCATACTGCAGGGCCCACGGCATCGACCTGCCGTTTTCCACCGACTCCAGCTACAGCAGGGACCGCAATCTCTGGCATATCAGCCATGAGGGTCTGGAGCTGGAGGACCCGGGGAATGAGCCGAACTACGACCACCTTCTTGTACTCGGGGTTTCGCCGGAGCATGCGCCGGACGAGGGCGAGTACGTGACCATGACATTCGAGAAGGGCGTTCCCACCAGCGTCAACGGGAAAAAGATGAAGGTTTCCGACATTATCGTAGAGCTGAACCGACTCGGCGGCAGACACGGCATCGGCATCGTGGACATTGTGGAGAACCGGGTTGTGGGCATGAAATCCCGCGGCGTCTACGAGACTCCGGGCGGAACGATTCTCATGGAGGCCCACGATCAGCTGGAGGAGCTTGTGCTGGACCGGGCGACGATGGAGGTGAAAAAGGATATGGGCAACCGGCTGGCGCAGGTAGTCTACGAGGGCAAGTGGTTCACGCCGCTGCGGGAGGCCATCTCCGCCTTCGTCACCTCCACCCAGGAGTAT
>CATJJD010000086.1 GCA_949740385.1 uncultured Lachnospiraceae bacterium | reverse complement strand
GTTGGCGTTCTTCATGGAAGTTGCAACCGAATTATTCAGTCCCTTGCCCCAAAGCTGCCCCGAGCCGATTGCCATGATGGAATTCTGCCGCTGCGCCGCGATCTCCGACCACCTCGGGTCTGTCGGATAAAGCCATGCCATGATCCGTCCGAAGCGGTAATCGCTGTTCGTCTGCGCAAGCCTCAGTATATAGCTGATTCCGATAATTCCTGCCGGAATACAGATTGCGATCACTGTTACTACTATTTTATAACTTAATCCCGCAATAAACAAGAGAATTATGAAAATAATTGCAATTGCTATTGTGGTGGAGGTATCCGGCTGCTTCAGCACGAGAAACAGCGGGATACCGATGAGCACAAACGAGGCGATAATGGTTTTTGCGGTGCTGACCGTCTCGCTGTGCTTCATAAACCAGGCGGCAAAAAACAAAATGAGTACAATTTTTGCAAGCTCGGAGGGCTGGAACCGGAATCCGCCCGGGAATTCGATCCACCTCTGGGCGCCGCCGACGGTTTTTCCGATGCTCCCAAAGAGAATAATGCCTAAAAGCCCGCAGATACCCGCATAGTACACCCATGTGAACTTCAGAATAAACGTGTAGTCCATAAGCGAGATCACCGTCATCGCAACCAGCCCCATGACAAAGCCTGCAATCTGCTTTTTCTGCACGGAGGGCTCCGCGCTTCCGATCAGCATAATTCCCATCACTGTCAGTATTGATATATAAATAATCAGTTGAAAATGATAATTTCTAAGCTTGTATTGTTTTAACATCCTACGCTCTCTTTTTGTGCTGCTGTAATAACACTCTTATCTCATAGTTGTCCGGCGTAATCTCATAGTACCGGGAAATAATATCGGAGATCTCTTTTTTCATCCGTGCCAGCTCCGCCTCGGAGCACTCCATCGGTTCCGACTCCACCATAAGCTTTAAGCGCTCTCTGGCCACCGTTCTGGAGTCGTCTATGCTCTTAACCTTCATATCCACACTCCCTGCCGTTTAATAATATTGCGTGCTCTTTCTCCTCGCACGGGTCCTCCGCATTCAGATCCAGCGGAATGACCTTCGGGTTGTCAATCTCCCTCGCCACCTTCATAAAGCTGCGGGCCGACTTCGCCCGCATGGAGATCACCGGGATTCCCTGATTCTGGCTTACAATCACCTTGTCGTCCACCGGAATGGTCCCAAGGCAGTTTACGCCCAGTATCTCCTCAATGTCCGACCTGGATAGCATGTCGTGTTTTTTGACCATGCGCTCGTTGTACTCGTTGATCAGAAGATCCACCTGTCTTATGCGCAGGCTCTCCAGAAGATAGAGCACCCGCGCAGCATCCCGCACCGCCGATATGTGCGGCGTGGTGACGAGAATCGCACGGTCCGCGGCGGAAACCGCAAAGTGAAACCCATCGTCAATCCCCGCCGGGCAGTCGATCAGACAGTAGTCGAACTCCTGCCTGAGCTGACCGATCAATGTATACAGCTTGCTCTCGTAATCCCGGATTCGCTTGCACCGAAGCGCCGCCGGAATCATAAACAGGCTGGGGTAACGCCTGTCCTTGATCAGCGCCTGCTTCAGCCGGCACTGATTTTCCAGAAGATCGATCAGATTGTACTGTATCTGATCCTCCATCCCCATTACAACATCCAGATTTCTGAGTCCCATGTCCGTGTCCAGCATGATGACTTTTTTATCCAACCGTGAAAGCCCTGCTCCGATGTTTGCAATAGTTGTAGTCTTGCCCACACCGCCTTTTCCTGAAGTGAAAACGATCGCTTCACCCATGAAACAAACCTCCTGTCAATTGTTGTATCTATGTCTTTAATCGGTCACCGTATTGATAGAGGAACCGTTGACACCGGATGCCTTAAGCTTAAGAAGATCCTCAAGCGTTGTCTCGCCGTAGTAGCAGGCGATAATATTGCGGGATACGGCCGCCGCGTTGTGGGAGGTGTACCCGTATGCAATTCTCGTTGTAATTGTAATCTCCGGATCGCTGTACGGCGCATAGCCGACAAAAAGCGCATGGTTCGGCCGGGTATCGATCTGCTGTGCCGTTCCGGTCTTTCCGGCCGCCGCAACCTTAAGGTTGTTGAAGGTACTGGAATTTTGCACCATCTGGCGCATTCCGGAGCGGACGGCCTTCCACTCTCCCGCCGTAAGCGTCCCGGATATGTCGGTGAACACCGGCTCGTAGCTCTCCACCACCTGCCCGTTTGCGTCTACGATTTTGCTCATAAGGCGAAAGCTGTACAGGTTTCCGCTGGCAACTGCCGTCACATAGCGGGCCAGAGAGACCGTGGTAAAGTTGTTGTTGCTCTGGCCGATGGCCGCCATAACCGGATACTGGGTTGCAATTTCCGGCGCATACTCCTCGATTTCAAGGCCGGTTTTTTCGTTAAGCCCGAAGAGTGAGGCGTACTTTTGTATATACTCGATACCGCTGGCATCGTTGTATGTCCCGGTATTTTTCGTCGCCATCCGGTAGCCCAGCGTGTAGTGGAACACGTTGCAGGAATCCTTTATGGAGTCCGTCACATTCTCGTAGCCGTGAGTGCTTCGCGGGTAAATCCAGCATGTCGGCTCGTTGTCAACCTCAAGGAATACGCCGTTGCACTCGATCTCCTCCTTCGTGTTCGTCAGATTCTCCGCAAGCCCGGCCACAGCCGTCACCATTTTAAAGGTAGAGCCCGGCGCCGTCCGCTCCTGGGTGGCGTAGTTCCACAGCGGATTCGTCAGATCCTTTCTGAGAGCCTCAAAGTACTCGGCATCCACGCCGTTTGCCAGCCGGTTGTTGTCGTAGCCCGGATAGCTGACAAGCGCTTTGATCTCGCCGGTCTTCGTGTCCGTGATCACACAGGAGCCGGTGCACGGGTCCAGCGCAAGCTGCGCCGGCGTCAGCTCGATATTGTCAATCTTCTCCAGAAGAAAATTAAACGGCGAGAGCGTCCCGTCCTTTAAGTTCTTTAAGCTCTTGTCGTCGTAGTCCAGAATTCCCTGCTCAAAGAGAATGATGCACAGGGAGCGCGGGGAGAGCTCCTCCCGCTTTAGCATATACTGGTAAATCAGCTTCGCGAATTCAATGTCGTCGGAGAGCTCTTCCATAATGTAATCGCTCAGCGCCTGATAGATCTCCCCGGAGTCGGCGTACTTTTCGTCCACAGTGAGCAGGCTGATGTCAATCCAGTGCTGTGAGATGCAGTAATTTAAGTATTCCCGCGGACTGATCTTCTGGTTCTTCCACTCCACATACACCTCGTCGTTTCCGTCGATCTCACTGTTCAACAGAATCCCGCGCTCTCGCAGAAGCGACATAATCAGCGTAAAGTCGTCAAGAATCTCCTCCGACATCTCCTCAAGGGGGATCGGGTCGGTTGAAAGCTGCCTCTTAATCTCACTCATCACCTGTCCCTGCGCCCGCTCGAAGTCCTTCTGCAGGCTCTTCTCCGTCTTCGAGGCATCCTCCTCCTTAAAGTGGCGGATGTCGATGACGCTGTTGTTGATCAGCGCAAAGTACACGTCGTCGATGGGAATATTCTGCTTTTTGATGTTGGCGTAGACGACGCCGGCGATCTCCTGCTCCAGAAGCAGGTAGGTAGCCTTCTGCAGTTCCGCGTCGATGCTTAAGTACAGATCGTTTCCCGCGACGGAATCCGTGTTGCTGATCACCTCCGATACGCGGCCCAGGTTGTCCACATAAATCTTCTGTTCGCCGTTTTTGCCCCTTAAGTAGCTCTCGTAGTACTGCTCTACCCCGGCCTTTCCGATAATGTCGCTGCTTGAGTAGCTGTCGTCCTCTTTGGACAGCTCCTCGTACTCCGCGTCGGAAATCTTTCCGGTGTAGCCAACAATCGAGGAAAAGTACTCGCTGTAATTGTAGCGGCGTATGGTGTCCTCCGCGATGGAAACCCCGGGCAGCGTGTCCATGTGCTCATTGATGTAGGCGACGGTTCTGTCGCTTACATTCTCCGCGATGGTTGTGGAGCGGTAGCGGGTGTAATAGTTCATGTTCATTGTGTAGCGCACCACAACGATGCCGTAGGCGATGCTCTCCGGGTACGACTCGTCCACGTCGAACATCTTTTCGCTCTTCAGGTACGTCATAATCTGCTCCTCGGTGGCGTTTAGCTCGTCAAAGCCGAACTCGTCGTTGTATCTTAACATGTCGATGGACGTGCGCCCGAACACGTCCGCCCGGAAGCGGTTTAAGGCGGTTCCCGACACGTTGAACTGATACCTGCCGTCTTGCGTATAGTCGATCTTAAAGCTGTTGGAGAGCGTCTCCTGATTTTCCTCAAGCACCTTCAGGATCTCCGCAAGCTCCGCGTTTAAGGAACGGTTCTTCTCCGCGGTGCGGGAGTATGTGGCGCTGTCCGTGATGGACACGGAGTACGCCAGCTCGTTGTAGCCCAAAAGCCGCCCCTCGCAGTCATAAATGCAGCCCCTGCTGGCAGGAACCGAGAGTATTTTCTGTATCCGCAGCACAAAGTTATCCTGATAGGATTTCCCATTGACAATCTGCAGGGAGAAAACACGCAGCAGAGAGACGAAAAACATGAGGAAGAACACGGCGGAAAGTACAAACAGTCTGGAGCCGAAGAACTTCTTCAGAAACTCTTTTACATCATACATCAAACCGCATCGCCCTCCTTTTCTCGT
>CATJJD010000085.1 GCA_949740385.1 uncultured Lachnospiraceae bacterium | reverse complement strand
CATATTGAGCCCGGAGTAGTGTACGAACACATCATGGCCGTCTTCCGCGGTGATGAATCCGTAGCCTTTCTGGTTGTTAAACCATTTTACCGTACCTTTGTTCATCGAAAGTACCTCCAAAAAAATAATGAAATGTGCTGTCAACTATGAAACATTACACTCGTTAGAATAGCACACAATCCGGGAAAAGTAAAGGATTAATTAAAGTTCTTCAAAGGATATTTCGTGCTGCTTTAAGAACTGCTTCACCATCCGGTCCCATTCGTTCTCCAGCGTTTTGTCGGTGGAAAAGATGCGGCAGGAGACGCCGGTAGTCAGGCTTAACAGTCCGTTCTGGTAGCGGATGTTCAAAAAGACGCCGGTGACATCCTGGGGAGTATAGCCGGATATGCAGGCGAGGGTTTTCGCGAGATTTTCCGGCGACAGCAGAAAGATAAATTTGAAGGCGGCGGGTGTCTTTTTTCCTTTGATCAGGTCAAAGAAATTGCCCCGCAGCATGGAGAACGGGAGAAACCGGTACCCTTCAATGCCGAGCTCCTCCAGCTCCTCCTTCGTGTAGAAATCGCGGTTTATCGTCCCGTCCACCGTAAAGGCGGCTTTTGTGTTTACGGTCCCCTCCTGCAGAAGAAAGTTGTCAAAGAGCGGTGTCCGAAGAAGCCGGTTCATAAAATCCTTCTTGTCTGTGAGCTTGAGTGCGAGCATGTTTCCTCCTGATATTTATCGAAAATTAAGGCATAATAAACTTATTTTACTACATGTTTTGTATTTTGGGTAGGATTATTGTAAACTTGTGGTATAATTTCGATAGCAGTCCGGTCAAAGAACGGTCTGATTCGGAGGACATTCCGATCCGGGACAGGAAAGAAGGAGGAAAACATGAGACAGGAAAAGCTGATTGAGCTGTTGAAGGAGGCGGTATCGCCGTTTTTGTGTGTGGAGGCGGTTGCAAAGCGGCTGTGCGGCAGCGGTTTTACGGAGCTAAGGTACGAGGACGCCTGGAATATGGAAGGAGGCGGCCGCTATTTTGTCAGACACCACGGGACGACGCTCTTTGCGTTTACAGTGGGAGCGCATTATCGTCCGGGCGGGATGCTGCGGATAGCGGCGGCCCACACGGATTACCCGTGCCTGCGGCTGAAACCGTCGCCGGATTTTACCACAAACGGGTATGCGCAGGTCAACGTGGAGGTGTACGGCGGGCCGATTTTAAACACCTGGTTCGACCGTCCGCTGGGCATTGCTGGCCGGGTTGCGGTAAGGGGAGAGGACCCCTTTGCCCCGAAGCTTATGCTCTACCGCTCGAAGGAGCCGGTGATGATTATACCAAACCTTGCGATTCACATGAACCGGGAGGTGAACAAGGGGGTGGAGATCAACAACCAGACTGACCTGATGCCGGTGCTTGACATGCTCACGGAGGAGGAGGAAAAGCAGCCGGACTATTTCCTGCGGTTTCTGGCCGGGGAGCTTGGGGTGGAAAAAGAGGATATTCTCGACTACGAATTAAACACCTTCTGCATGGAGGAGCCTCAGTATGTGGGGCCGAAGCGGACATTTCTGTCATCGCCGAGACTGGACAACCAGACTTCCGTGGCGGCGCTTGTGTCGGCCATCGAGGAGGGCATAAGGGACGACGGGATCAATCTGATCGCGCTGTTTGACCACGAGGAGATCGGCAATACGAGCAAGCAGGGAGCAGCGTCCATTCTGCTGCACGACATGACGGAGCGGATTTTCGAGGGACTGGGCTGCAGCAGAGAGGAGGCCCGGCGCAGCATCTACGCCTCCGGTCTTCTGTCTGTCGACGTGGCCCACGCCCTGCACCCGAACCATAAGAACAAAATGGACATCACGAACCGGCCGGTGGCCGGAAAAGGCTTCTGCATCAAGGAGGCGTGCTCCCAGTCCTACGCAACCGACGCCGAGGCCATCGGGATACTGCGGCAGATCTGCGACAGCAGAAGGATACCTTACCAGCGATTTGTCAACCGCTCGGATGTGCGGGGCGGCGGAACGCTTGGCTCGGTGGCCTCTGCTCTGCTTCCGGTCCGCACCGTGGACATCGGCATACCCCTTCTTGGCATGCACTCGGTGCGGGAGCTGATGGGGGCGGCGGACATGGACGCGCTGTGCGACTGTGTGCTGGCATATTTTACGGCGTAAATAAAAATAAGAAAAAAATAAGAAAAATCAGAAGTTCCTCTTTTCAAAAGATAAAATACGTGTTACAATATCGATGTAGTAATCGATACTACATGAAATTGTTAAAAAAATCCAATTTTAAGGTATTAAAAACAAATAAATGGGAAGAGGGGGACCGGGTATGTATAAGGTTGTGCTGGACAGCTGCGGTGATCTGTCGGATGAGCTTAAGAAAGACGTTCATTTCACCAATGTTCCGCTGGAGCTGGAGGTGGACGGCGTGTTCATTACCGATGATGAGACGTTTAATCAGAAGGACTTTTTGAGGAGAGTGCGGGAGTGTATCCACAGCCCGAAATCTTCCTGTCCGTCGCCGGAGCTCTACATGAAGGCGTATGAGGGCGAGGCGGAGAATGTGTACGTGGTGACGCTCTCCAGCAGGCTCAGCGGCTCCTACAACAGCGCATTGCTTGGTGCAGAGCTCTATGCGGAGGAGCACACGCAGAAGAAGAACATTCATGTGTTCAACTCGAAGTCGGCGTCGGTGGGGGAGACCCTGATCGCCCTTAAGGTGCAGGAGTACGAGGAGGAGGGATACCCCTTCGGGGAAGTGGTGAAGGCAGTGGAGGAGTATATCTCGTCCATGAACACGTTTTTTGTGCTGGAGACGCTGGAGACGCTGCGCAAGGCGGGCCGTCTGAGCAATCTGAAGGCCTTTGTGGCCAACACATTAAACATCAAGCCGGTCATGGGATCGGATAAGGAGGGTAGCATTCAGCAGCTGGGCCAGGCGCGGGGCATGAAGCGGGCGCTGGCGAAGATGGTGGAGGATATGCTGCGGGTGACAAAGAACTGCGAGAACCGGGTTCTTGCGATTTCTCACTGCAACTGCCCGGAGCGGGCGGAGTACGTCCGGGAGATGATCGAGAAGCTTGCCCGGTTTAAAAAGATTGTGATCGTCAACACCGCCGGCGTGTCCAGCATGTACGCCAACGACGGAGGCGTGATCCTTGCGGTGTAGAGCGGTTTTGGGATTGTTTTATCAGGAAAACGGTCAGGATAAGGAGAAAGAGGGACTGCGCGGGCGGTCTCTTTTTTGCGGTTGAACGGACGTCCGGACTGGGCTATAATAAAAGAAAAACAAAAGGGCGCCGCGCAGCGGCCCCCAGGGGAGATGGCAGATGCAGTATACCTATGAAGAAGTACTGGACAAAATTATGAGCGCCCGCAGATTCGGAAATCTGCCGGGGGTGGAGGTGACCGGCCGGATGTTAAAGGCGCTGGGGCTCTCAGGGCTTTCCGTTCCTTTTATCCATGTGGCGGGGACAAACGGGAAGGGGTCGGTCTGCGCGTTTCTTTGCTCCATTATGCAAAAGGCAGGGATCAGGACGGGCTGTTTTGTCTCTCCCCATCTCATTGACTTTCGGGAGCGGATTACAGTGGACAATGCGATGATTTCAAGGGAGGATGTGACGAGACTCGGAAACCGGCTTCTTGCGCTTTCACCGGATGTGCCGCCCACCATGTTCGACTATTGCCTTTTGCTGGCTGTTCTCTATTTTAAAGAGCAGGGCTGCGGGCTTGCCATTGTGGAGACGGGAATCGGCGGGCGGCTGGATTCCACGAACGCACTGGGGAGGCCGTTGGTCTCGGTGATCACCAGAATCGGGTACGATCACATGACTGTTCTCGGGGACACGCCGGAGGAGATCGCATCGGAAAAGGCGGGTATTTTAAAGGAGGGCGCAGCTGCCGTGTTCGCACCGCAGGAGGCGTCCGTTAAGGCTGTCCTTATGGAGGCGGCGGAGCGCGTTCATGTGAAGAGCGCATATATGGTCACGGAGGAGGACCTGAGCCGGGCAGAAGCGTACCGACCGGGCCTTTTCGGCGCGTACCAGTATGAGAATGCGGCGGTGGCGGCGGCAGCCGCCCGCCTTGTGCTTTCCGGGGAACGGCAGAGGGCCGTTTCGGAGGGCATCCGTAATGCCCGCTGGCCGGGACGGATGCAGATCGTGTCAGAGCATCCGTTTTTTCTCGTGGACGGCGCGCACAACAGCACCGGTGTGCTTGCGCTGAGGGAAAGCCTTGAAAAAGAGTATCCGGGGGAAAAATTCCGCTTTGTCATGGGCGTTATGGCGGACAAGGATTATGAGGGGATGGCGGACATTTTAGCCCCTGCGGCAAAATCCTTTGTCGCCGTAACGCCGCCGGGAGAGCGGGCTCTTGGGGCTAAAAAGCTTGCGGAGGCGATACGGGCGAAGGGCGTTTCGGCGGTGAGCGCTCCCTGCGGGGATATTTTGTCCCTTGCGGCGGAGGGGGAGCGCACGGTGGCTCTTGGCTCGCTCTACTTCATCGGCTTTATTCTCGAAGAGCTGCAGCGCCCGTTATAGTTTCCATAAATATTTGCAATACCGGATTTTTCGAAAGCTTATGGACAAAAACGCGGGAAAGTACTAGAATGTTCACAGCATGTAAGACAGATAGCAGTGGAGGAAACAGTTTATGGAGAAAAAAAATCTGGACTGGGAAAATCTGGGCTTCGGTTATATGGCGGCAGATTACCGCTATGTTTCCAGGTACCGGGACGGTAAGTGGGACGAGGGAGAGATCACGACGGATGCGACGATTACACTGAACGAGTGCGCGGGTGTGTTCCAGTATTCCCAGTCCTGCTTTGAGGGACTTAAGGCATATACGACGGAGGACGGACGCATCGTTTGCTTCCGCCCGGATCTGAACGGGGAGCGCATGAAGGATTCCTGTGAGCGGCTGGAGATGCCGGTGTTTCCGGTAGAGCGGTTTGTGGACGCGGTGGATCAGGCTGTGAAGGCCAATGAGGCCTGGGTGCCGCCGTTTGGCTCCGGGGCAACACTCTATATCCGGCCGTTTATGATCGCGACCAATTCCGTGATCGGTGTAAAGCCGGCGGTTGAGTACGAGTTCCGCATTTTCGTGACGCCGGTCGGCCCGTACTTTAAGGGCGGCGCAAAGCCGCTTACGATCCGGGTGACGGATTTTGACCGGGCTGCGCCAAACGGGACGGGACATATCAAGGCGGGCTTAAATTACGCCATGAGCCTGCACGCCATTGTGGACGCCCACAATCAGGGCTACGACGAGAACATGTACCTCGACCCGGCGACGCGGACGAAGGTGGAGGAGACCGGAGGAGCCAACTTTATTTTCATCACGAAGGACGGCAGATTTGTCACGCCGAAGTCGGGCAGCATACTTCCTTCCATCACGCGCCGCTCTCTTATGACGGTGGCAAAGCAGTATCTGGGGCTTGCGGTGGAGCACAGAGAGGTGCTTTTGTCGGAGGTTTCGGAATTTGCGGAGTGCGGTCTCTGCGGCACGGCTGCGGTGATCTCGCCGGTTGGAAAAATCGACGACCACGGCAGAGAGATCTGTTTTCCGAGCGGCATGGACGAGATGGGGCCGACGACGAAGAAACTCTACGACACGCTGACGGGTATTCAGATGGGAAGGATTGAAGGACCGGAGGGCTGGGTACACACCATAAAGTAAGGGTGAGAGGATGACGGAAGAGGAACGCCGCGCCAGGGAGCGGATCGCAAAAAGCAGAATAAGAAGGCAGCGGCAGCTCAGGCGGTACGCGATTGTCGGCACAGGGCTTGCGGCCGTTGTGCTGATTGCGGTCGTGACGCTTGTTCTGCGGCTTTTGGGGACGAGGGAGGCTTCCGCGGAGGTGCCGGTGACAGATGTGAAATATATTGCGGCGCAGCCGGTGATCGAGGAGGATCTGCTGCCGGTGAACGAGTATTCCCGGCCGGGGACAGAGCTCTTTGAGGTGAACGCCATTGTGGTGCACTACACCGCAAACCCCGGCACAACGGCGAAGCAGAACCGGGATTATTT
>CATJJD010000084.1 GCA_949740385.1 uncultured Lachnospiraceae bacterium | reverse complement strand
AGTCCAGAAGAAATCTGACAAGATCCAACAAGAAGGTTTCCGAGTACGGGCTTCAGCTTCGCGAGAAGCAGAAGGCAAAGTTTATCTACGGTGTTCTGGAGAAGCCTTTCCGCAATTGCTACTACAAGGCAGACAGAATGAAGGGACTGACAGGCCCGAACCTTATGACGATGCTGGAGTCGAGACTTGACAACGTTGTGTTCCGTCTCGGATTTGCGAGAACAAGAAGAGAGGCGAGACAGATCGTAGGTCACAAGTTTATCACGGTGAACGGCAAAGTGGTAAATATTCCTTCCTATCTGGTTAAGGCTGGTGACGTTATCGAGGTTAAGGAGAGCAAGAAGAATATCCAGCGGATGAAAGACATCGTTGAGGTCGCTGGCGGAAGACTTGTTCCGGAGTGGTTAGATATTGACGCAGAGAAGCTGCAGGGAACCGTTAAAGAGTTACCTTCACGTGAGCAGATTGATGTTCCGGTGAACGAAATGCTTATTGTCGAGTTATATTCTAAGTAATTAAAACATAGATAATGCCAGACAATACCCGAGAAGGAGGGACTTTGCAGTGTTCGATTTTGAAAAGCCAAAAATTGAGATCGCAGAAATTTCAGAAGACAAGACCTTTGGAAAGTTTGTTGTGGAACCTCTGGAGAGAGGATACGGAACTACACTTGGGAACTCCCTGAGACGGATTATGCTTTCTTCGCTCCCGGGAGCGGCAGTCAGTCAGGTAAAAATTGACGGTGTATTGCATGAATTCAGCTCGATCCCCGGTGTGAAGGAAGATGTCACTGAGATTATCATGAACATCAAGAACCTTGCTATTCGTAACAACAGTTCTACAAACGAACCGAAAGTTGCTTACATTGAATTCGAAGGTCAAGGCGTTGTTACTGCTGCTGATATCAAGATTGATTCGGATATTGAGATTATGAATCCGGATCTGGTGATCGCCCACTTGAACGGAGGCGCGGACTGTAAGCTGTACATGGAGCTTACGATCACGAAAGGAAGAGGATACATCAGTGCGGATAAGAATAAGT
>CATJJD010000083.1 GCA_949740385.1 uncultured Lachnospiraceae bacterium | reverse complement strand
TGTCGATGAAAAAGAGTGGAACTGGGTATTTGTCCTGAAAGAGGAAAATAAAGTAATCGGAGCTGGAAGTATCGGGCCCGATGGACAGGGGAAGGATTACTGGGGAATCGGATATAACCTTCATTATGATTACTGGCACAGGGGATACTGCACGGAAGCAATGAAGGCGGTTATTGAATTTGCGCACAGAGAGCTCGGCGTAAAAAAGATCTGCTCCGACCACGCGACAGATAATCCGCGTTCCGGAAAGGTTATGGAAAAATGCGGACTGAAATTTGACCATGACGGGGAATTTACAAAAATTGACGGCAGTCAGACGTTTCGGGCAAAATTTTATACGATGGAACTGGAGTAAAATCGGATTTTTGTGCCGGCAGGGGCATGAATTTGAATCCGGATGGCGCGGGCAGCTTGACAAAAGTGCCGCCTGCGGTTATTATAATTAGAAATCATGCAAAGGTAGTGAGAGAGAGGAGTACGCATCCGCCGCCGAAAGAGAAGGACGCCCGCAGGCTGAGAGACGTCCCCGGAAAGAGGAGATGCGGAAGGTAGCTTTTGAACCGGAGCGCTGAAAGGAGTAGGCGCTCACGCCCGGTCCCCGTTATCGGACTGCCGGTCAGAACCGCTGGCCGGAGCAAGATGCCGCATTCTGCGGCCAACGAAGGTGGTACCGCGAGCATTTCGCCCTTCATGTACGTTTGACCGTGCATGAAGTTTTTTTATTTTACACGAATTTTTTACAGGAAAGGAAGGATTTTGGGATGGAATTATCGAAGACTTACAACCCGAAGGAAATTGAGGACCGTCTGTACCGAAAGTGGGAGGAGAACGGCTTCTTTCACGCGGAGGCGGACAGGAGCAGAAAGCCCTTTACCATTGTGATGCCGCCGCCAAACATTACCGGGCAGCTCCATATGGGACACGCGCTGGACAACACGATGCAGGATATTCTGATCCGCTATAAGAGAATGCAGGGCTACAACGCCCTCTGGCAGCCGGGCACCGATCACGCGTCCATCGCCACGGAGGTGAAGGTGATCGAGTCCTTAAAGGAGCAGGGCATTGAAAAGTCGGACCTGACCCGGGAGGAATTTCTGGAAAAATGCTGGGAGTGGCGAAAGGAGTACGGAGGGCGCATCGTAAAGCAGCTGCGCAGGCTGGGCTCCTCCGCAGACTGGGAGCGGGAGCGCTTTACCATGGACGAGGGCTGTTCCCGCGCGGTGCAGGATGTGTTCTTAAAGCTGTACAAAAAGGGCTGGATCTACAGGGGCTCCCGCATCATCAACTGGTGTCCGGTCTGTAAGACGTCCATCTCCGACGCGGAGGTGGAGCACGAGGAGCAGGACGGCTTTTTCTGGCACATCAATTACCCGGTGGCCGGGGAGGAGGGCCGCTTTGTGGAGATCGCAACGACCCGCCCGGAGACGCTGTTCGGAGACACTGCCGTTGCGGTGAACCCGGAGGATGAGAGATACCTTGACATCATCGGAAAGACGCTTGTTCTGCCGACGACCGGAAGGGAAATTCCGGTGATCGCCGACGCCTATGTGGATAAGGAGTTTGGAACCGGCTGCGTGAAGATCACGCCGGCCCATGACCCGAACGACTTTGAGGTGGGAAAACGCCACGGTCTGGAGGAGATTATCGTCATAAACGATGACGCCACCATGAACGAGAAGGCGGGAAGATACGCCGGTATGGACCGCTATGAGTGCCGGAAGGCTCTCGTGGCAGACCTTGAGGAGATGGGGCTGTTGGTGAAGGTTGTGCCTCACTCCCACAACGTGGGAACCCATGACAGATGCCGCACCACCGTGGAACCGATGATCAAGCAGCAGTGGTTCGTGAAGATGGACGAGATGATCAAGCCTGCGGTTTCCGGCGTGAAAAACGGCGAGGTGAAGCTTCTTCCGCCCCGCATGGAAAAAACGTATTTCAACTGGACCGACAACATCAGAGACTGGTGCATCAGCAGACAGCTCTGGTGGGGACACCGGATTCCGGCCTGGTACTGCAGTGACTGCGGCGAGATGGTGGTCTCCGGCGAAAAGCCGTCCGCCTGTCCGAAGTGCGGCTGCTCCTACATGACGCAGGATGAGGACACGCTGGACACCTGGTTCTCCTCGGCGCTCTGGCCGTTCTCCACGCTGGGCTGGCCGAAGGAGACGGAGGATCTGGACTATTTCTACCCGAACGACGTGCTGGTGACGGGCTACGACATTATTTTCTTCTGGGTCATCCGCATGATCTTCTCCGGCTACGAGCAGATGGGGAAGGCACCGTTTCACACCGTGCTCTTCCACGGGCTTGTCAGAGATTCTCAGGGGCGCAAGATGAGCAAGTCGCTGGGCAACGGCATCGACCCGCTGGAGGTGATCGACCGCTACGGCGCGGACGCCCTGAGGCTTACGCTGATCACCGGAAACGCGCCGGGCAACGACATGCGCTTCTACTGGGAGCGGGTGGAGGCCTCAAGAAACTTTGCCAACAAGGTGTGGAATGCATCCCGCTTTATCATGATGAACCTGGAGGGCTGCGAGGTGACGGAGCCGGAGAGAGAACAGCTTCGGACCGCGGACCGCTGGATTCTCTCAAAGGTCAACACGCTGGCGAAGGATGTCACCGAGAACATGGATAAGTACGAGCTTGGCATCGCGGTGCAGAAGGTGTACGATTTTATATGGGACGAGTTCTGTGACTG
>CATJJD010000082.1 GCA_949740385.1 uncultured Lachnospiraceae bacterium | reverse complement strand
CCCGGGCGCTCGGATTTCGCCGCAATGCCCCACATATTCTCTGAAAAAAAGAAATTCAAAAGCTGGGTTTCTAAAAGAACCCCCCAGCCTGCCTCCACATCGTACTGGCTCCAGTTCAGCTTCTGCTCCGGATTAATGGAAGCGACAACCGTCAGAAGCTTCTCCGCATTAAAGTAATCCTGCGCCGTTGAGGTGTCCGTCGGGTCCCCCGGCTGGATGCCCGCCTTTGTCCACTTAAATGTGCGCAGACAATAATCCCTGAACAGATCGGTCGCATACAGGTTCTCCACAACCGGGTTGGAGTGATCCAGTACCACGCCGTAGGACGCCTCCGATCCAAACCGGTCGTACTGCTGCATGAATCCGAGGTACCCAAGCTCACCGCTTCCGGAATAATACGCGTATTTGTCCGGATATGCCTCGTGAAATTTCGCCAGAATCTCATCCAGCTGGTCAAAGGTAATTTTCTCCGGAATTTCAATTCCCGCCTCGTCCGCCAGCTTCTTATTGTATGCAATACCGCTTCCCGCCGCGTTGTAAATTTTCGCCGGAACCGCCAGCTGCTGCCCGTTCACCTCTCCGGTATTTAAAATGTCCGAAAAGAGCTGCGTGAGAACCGGACCTCTGTTCTGCAGCAGATTGTCCTCGTTCATATCGTAGAGCATCTCGGAGCCCACCATCGTAGACAGCGTCTGCACCGTCGCAACGTGGATCAGATCCACCTTCTCATTTCCCGCAATGGCCATGCTGGTTGTATTGGCAATCTCGGAAATCCACACGAACTGGATGTCCACATTGCAGTTGATGGCCGGGAGCGTGATCTCATTGATGGCCGCCTCCATGTCCGCCTCGTAAGCGGAGAAATCGGAGCCCGGAAGGGTGACAACCTGGATCGCCACGGTGTACGGATCTTCCGTCATGTCGATCTCCGCGGAGATTCCCTCTCCGCTGTCTCCTGCGCCGCCCTGCGTGCCGCCGGCATTTCCCCCTTTGTTTTTGTCGTCCCCGCCGCCGCAGCCTGCAAACAGCGTCACTGCAAGCGCGGCAGCAAGAAAACTGCTCAGTAATCTCTTTTTCATTTTCTTTCTCCTTTTCCCATATAATCATTGTGTACATGAGGCACATTTCTTATAAGTTTATTTTAGTCAAACCGACGGATCAGTGTTGCAGAATTCTGATGTTATAGTAGTAAAATAACGACAAAAAAATATTCCGATTATGCAAATATCATAATCGGAACATTTTTCCTTCTCTATTCTGCTATTCGGATTTGAACTGTCCCCGGTACTCCCGGGGCGTAAAGCCCGTCTGCTTCTTGAACAGCTTCGTAAAATAGGAGTAGTTGTCGCAGCCCACACAGTCCGCGATAAAGTTGATGGAGTAGTCCGTATCCTTAAGCATGCTGCTGGCGAGAATAATCCTCCGGTCCGTCATGTACTCCAGAATCGACTGCCCCGTCTCCCGCTTAAATATGCGCATCAGGTACTGGTCGTTGATGTGCACAAGCTCCGCCAGGTCCTTCACCGCGATCTTCTCCTGAATGTGCTCCTCGATGTACGCCTTCACCTTCGCAAGCCGCCTCTCGTTGGAGTCGGCGTCCTCTGTATCAGCCCCCCCGTCTGCCTCCCTGAGCACACGGGTGCGCTCCACAAGCCGGCCGATTTTTCCTCTGCTCTCCTCCGCAAGAATCTCTTCGGCAAGCTGCAGCAGAAGGCTCTCCAGCTCCTCATAGTCGATGGGCTTTAAAATGTAGTCCCTTGCGCCGCAGCGGATCGCCGTCTGCACATAGTCGAACTCCGCATGGCAGGTGATAATCACGCTCCGGATTTTCGGGTGCGTCTCCCTGACCTGCCGGATAAAGCCAAGCCCGTTTCCCCCCGGCATCTCCACGTCGCACAGAATCAAATCAATGCGCTCCTTCTCCACGATCCCGGCGGCCTCCTCCACGTCCTGGGCCGTAAATACCTCCGTAAACCCGTACTTCACCCAGTCCACCCGCTTTTTTAACGCATTGAGCGCAACAATCTCGTCGTCAACCAGTAATATCTTCATGTCTTTCGTCCCCCTCGTAATAGATCGGCAGTATAATCTCCACCGTCGTCCCGCCGAAGGTGTCGTCCCGCCAGAACCGGATGTCCGTCTCCCTTCCGTCGTACAGGTACTTGAGCCGCTCGATGGAATTTTGAATGCCCACCCCAAGCCCCTCCTGCGGCTCGTCCGTCGCCTTGAAGCGCTCGATTTTTTCCACCAGCTCGTCGCTGATGCCCTCACCGGTGTCCGCCAGGCGGATGCGCATCCGGTCCCTCCTGCCCTCCTCCCGCAGATAATCGGTTATGACAAAAATCGTAATCTTGTTGCCGGCCCGCAGGGAGTACTTGATGGAGTTCTCGGCAAAATTCTGCACGAGAAGCGGCGGAATCAGCGCTTTACTCAGCTTCTCCTCGTACTCTACAATGGAGAAAAAGTGCTCCGGATAGCGGGCAAGCTGAATGTCAAAATAGTTGCGGATGTGATCCATCTCCTTCTCCAGCTCCACAAAATCCGCATTCACCCGCACAATATAGCGAAAATATTTTGACAGGCAAAGTATCATCTTCTGAATCAGCGGAAATTCCTCCGGCTCGTAGCTGTAGAGGATGTTCATGGCGTTTAAGATAAAGTGAGGCTGCACCTGCTGGCTTAAGTAGCGCATGCGTATGTCCTTCTTCTCCAGCTCCTTCTCGTAGGCGTCGATTTTCAGCTCGTTGACCTGCTCCATCATGGCGTTAAAGTTGCGGTTGACCTGCTCGAATTCCCGTCCTCTCTCCCCCTGCTCAATCCGAAAATCCAGATTGCCGCTCTCGATCTGATCCATGGCCCTTGTCAGTCTGCGCAGCGGACGGTTGACCCAGTTATTGATGTAGAACAAAAGCAGCGGAATCGCCACAACGGAGAGCGTGACGGCGATCATCTCAAGGGCCACAACCGTCCGGGGCAGATGATTCATCACCTGATCGTTCTCCACCACCTCCACAAGCACCAGATCATACCCCTTTAGCTTTGCGGTCAGCACCCGGTATTTTGCGGAGCCTTTCAGCTGCTCAAACGTCATGCCGGACCTCTCAAAGAGCGCCTCCCCCTCCTTCGAGTACATGCCCTCCTCCTCGTTCATGAAAAACGTGCAGCGGCCCTTTCCCCGCGAGTCCAGTCCCATGCGGTTCAGACACCAGTTCAGATTGAGAAACAGACCGTAGTCCGCATTGTTCCAGCGGGCATGGCTGAAAAGCAGATCCGCATCCTCAAGCCGCAGCATCTCCCACCCGGTGCCGCTCACCGCCTCCTGACCGGCCGCCTGTTCCACGACCTCCCGCATATCGGTCCCGGACGTTCCGGTGTAACCGTTCAGGATCGTATAATTCCGCGCCCGGAAGTGGAAGTACATGGCATCCGCCACATCGTACTCCTGCCTTGCTTTTTTCAGACTGCTCGTTGCGCTGTAGAGCCGGCTGCTCAGCTCAAGGCGCGTCAGATCGTCCGGCGGAAATTCCATAACGCGGAAATCCGTATCGTCGAAATTCAGCCGCAGCAGGTGCCTGGTGGCGGAGGACAGCTGCCTTTTGAGACTGTCCGCGCTGTTGTCCAGACTGTTTTGAATTTCCTGATAAATCTGCGACCGGCTGCTGTCCACAATGGCGTAGCTCATAGTGAGCGTCAGAATGTTCAGGGGCAGCACAAGGGCTATGACCGCCAGTACAATTCTCGTAATTGTGGAATTCTGCAGTCTGTGAATGCGCTCCGGCACGTCCTTTTCCTCCTCTCACTGCAAGCCAAAAGGAGTCTGACTGCTGTCAGACTCCCGGAATGCTGTCTCTGTTCTTTGATTCTGTCAATATCCGTAAGATTCACGCCCAACTGCGCTAAACGATGGTTTTCTTTCCATCAGTATATCATAGCCGGGGAGTAAAGTCCATGAAAACCGCCCCTAGAACGGCATCTTAAGCTCCTCGCGGAACCGGAGCACGATTTTGTCCACCACAAGTCCGGCAGCGCCGAAATACAGCCTGATATAATGGTTCTTTCCGAAAATCACGCCGAAGTCCCGCTTCTCGGTGATCCACTCGCCCTCGGAGCCCCGAAGCGCGATGGTCTCCTTCAGTTTATTGTCGAAGTAGAGTGTGAGCGGAAGCTGTGCCAGCGGGTTCAGGTCGGACTTCACGGTAATCTCGAGATCGTACAGCCCCATGCGGCCCGCGTCAATTCCAAGCACGATGCTCGTGCCGCTCTTCGTCTCCCAGCCCTCGCCGGAAATGACAATATTTCCCTCCGCGTCGGACTCGTAGTAGCTGATCTCGCCGCAGTTTCCGTCCTCCTCGTCCGCAGCCCTTCTCTCCGCAAGCTCTTCCTCCGAGATCATGTCCATCTCATAGAGCATGGCCGGCGTCTTTAAGATAAAGCGCAGAATGTGCTCTGCGTTTCTCTGAAGCTGTCCCACCGTAATTTTGCCTTCCTCGAGAGCGGACATAACGTCGTCCTGCCCGTGGTCGGACGCGTCCTGGCTCACCTTGAACAGATCGTTGCCCGCAGCCACCATCGGCGCGTGGGTCTGCATGCTCGAAGGCTGTCCCTCATAGTTGGACTCCGCCCACCAGTCGGTCATGACAATGCCGTCAAAGCCCCACTCGCCCCGGAGAATCAGCTCGATCAGATCGTAGCTTCCCGCCGTCCAGATGCCGTTCACCGGTCCGTAGGTCGTCATGACGGAGCGGGCGCCGCCCTCTCTCACGGAAATCTCAAAGCCCTTCAGATAAATCTCACGCAGCGCTCTCTGGGAGATCACCGCCTCCACATGGCGTCTCTTCGACTCCTGGTTGTTGGCGCAGAAGTGCTTGATCGTTCCGGTGGAGCCAACCACGTCCAGTCCCCGGATCTGCGCAGCGCCCATCTTTCCGGTCAGAAGCGGGTCCTCGGAGATGTACTCAAAGTTGCGGCCGCACAGCGGATTCCGGTGAATGTTAAGTCCCGGTCCCAGCAGCGCGTCGACACGGTTCTTCCGAAGCTCGCGGCCGGTATTCTGATACAGCTCCTCCACAAGCGCATCGTTGAAGGTACAGCCCAGGGAGGTGCCGTTCGGCAGAGAGAAGGCCTTCGTTCCCACGTCCATACGCATACCCGAAGGTCCGTCGGTGGTGCAGGCCGCCGGAATTCCGAAGCTCCTGAGAGACTCTGTCAGGCCGCCGAAGGCGGAGCCGGTTCCAGGAGTCACCTTCGGCGAGCACATGCCCTCACCGCGGAACAGACTCACCAGATCATCCTTTGAGAGCTGCGCGATAAAGTCCTGCATGGAAACCTTCTCATTGTATACATCCGAGAGCTTATAGCCCTTATCCCCGGTGCAGGGGATCTCCTCCGGCTCTGCGGTGCGCTCAAAGGAATTGAACGTGCGCAGCGGCGCCGGCTCATAAGAAACGCTTCCGTCCGCAGCCGGGCGCATTCTCTCAAAGGCCTCCGCCGGCGCGCATGCCTCCGCAAGCTCCTGCGTAACCGTAAGCTCCAGATCAAAGCTGCCTGCAGGAGCCGCGCTTCTCACACTGTCGCCCACATGAACCCGGTAGGTTCCCGCCTCCAGCACATAGCAGTTTTTGTGTCCGCTGGCCCCGCTGTCGTCGAAGGAGGCAAAGGTCTGAAACGGCGCCGTGAGTGTGAGCGTCTCCTCCTCACCCGGCGCAAGCACTTTTGTCTTGGCGTAGGCTGCCAGCACGCGGGCCGGCTTTCCGAGCGCGCCCCGGGGAGCCTCTATGTACATCTGGACAACCTCTTTCCCCGCCGTATCTCCGGTATTCTTCACCGTAACCGCCGCGCTTAAAAGACGGCTGTCTGCGTCCGCCTTAAGGTCCTTTACCCGGCTCTCAAAGCTCGTGTAGGACAGTCCGAAGCCGAAGGGGTAAAGAACCGCGTCCTTTGCGAAGGTCTCAAAATAGCGGTAGCCCACATAAATGTCCTCCGCGTAGATATTCTTCTTCTCGTCGCCGAAGTTTGCCGTGGACGGATAGTCCCCGATGTTTCTCGCGATGGTGTCCGCAAGCTTTCCGCACGGGTTTACCCTGCCGGTCAGAACGTCGCAGACGCCGTTTCCGCCTTCCTGTCCGCCCTGCCATGCGCAGAGCACCGCCGAAGGGTTCAGCTCCTCCACCCACTTCATGTCGATAATGTTGCCCACATTCAGCACAACGACGGTGCGGGCAAATGCACGGCTGACCTTTGCGATCATATCCCGCTCCGTGTCCGTAAGAAGGTAGCTGCCCGGCTTATTGTCGTTGTCCTGATCCTCGCCCGCCGTCCGGCCGACGATCACAACCGCCGCGTCATTGCCTGCAGCCTGCGCCACAAGCTCGTCCGAAACCGGCATCTCCTCCTGGTTCCACGGCACCTGACCCCAGCCCTTTCCCTCATCGTACGGGTGATCCTTAATCCACTCCTCGTACACGGAAAGCACCGACTCGTCCACCGTAATGTCCGAATCCGCCCGCAGCGCATCCAGAATGCTCACCACGTAGCGCGCATTCACAAGGCCGCCGGAGCCGAGACCGCTCTTATAATAATGGAACGCGATCCGCCCGAACACCGCAACTTTATCTCCGGCCCGCAGCGGAAGCGTCTGGTTGTCGTTCTTTAAAAGCACACAGCCCTCCGCCACCGCGGCCCGCGCACTGGCCTGATAGCGCTCCATATCTACTGCAAATTCACTCATTTCGCAATACCCTCCTTAAACTCGTCTTTGTTGCTTCATTTTACTTTATTTCGCCCCGTTTGTCGACCTCAAATGAAATAATGGACATATCCTAAAAAAATGACACCGGCCGCAGTCTTTCGATCTGCCTCCGGTGCCGCTGTTTAATTTAGTTCAAATTTAATTTTCCGGTTCGAAGTCGAATCCGCTCCACACCGGAACGCCGGTATACTCCTTTGTCTCCTCGGTCCCCTCAAGCGCCCGGATGGCTCCGGAGGCCAGGGCCTCCATCTCGAAGTCTCCGCCGTAGACAATCACAGGAGCGATCCATCCGCAGTAGCTCTTCACGTTTTCGATAAACTGCTCGTCGTTGGACACGCCGCCGGTCATGACAATGGCGTCCACCTGCCCGCAAAGCACACAGGCGTAGGAGCCGATATACTTGCCCAGCTGGTACGCAAAGTTGTCGTATACAAGCTTCGCCCACTTATCGCCGGCCGCAATGCGCTCCTTGATCTCAAGCATATTGTCGGTGCCCACAAGAGAGATCAGACCGCCGGTTTTGGAGATCTTCTCCTTCATCTCCTGCAGCGTGTAATCGCCGGAGTAGCACATCTTAACGATCGGCATAACCGGTACATAGCCGGAGCGGTTCGGAGCCATCGGCCCGTCGCCGTTTAACACGTCGTTTCCGTCCACGATCTTTCCGGCCTTCTGCGCCGTGATGGAGAGACCTCCGCCCACATGGCAGACGATCAGGTTCGACTCCTCATACTTTTTGCCGAGCCCGGCCGCCGCCCGCATGGCCACCTCCTTCTGGTTTAGCACATGTACATGAGACTCCCGGTACACACCCTTAATGCCGGTAAGCCTTGCAATGTCCTCGAACTCGTCCACATCCGGCGGGTTCACCAGATACGCCGGCTTATCTGTCTTCTCTGCGAAAGCGTGGATGATCTGCGCCCCGAGAATTGCCGGGTGCTCCATCAGCCGCCCCGAGGTGCAGTCCTCGAGAATTTTATCGTTGACCGGGAAAATTCCGCCCGGCGTGGACTCAAGGCCGCCGGAGTATGCCGCAAAGGCGTCCATATCTTCCAGCGACACCCCGGCCTTCCCCAGCTCCTCCATAATCGTCTCCACCCGGTAAGGGAGCTGTTCGCTGACTCTGGCGAAGGTCCTGAGCTTCGCCGGATCGTGCTGCACATTTGCCTTGAAAATACGCTCCTGCCCGTCAAACACTGCAAGCTTTGTGGATGTTGAACCAGGACTTAATGTAAAAATTTTATATCCCATCGCTGTTTGCGCTCCTTATTATATTATGGTTTAACATTATAGGTGTACAATATATTAAACTCTGTTTTTATTTATTTGCCGCAAGCACTACCATGGCGATGTCGCCGACGATCTCTTCCACGGTCGCTCCTCTTGAGGAATCCGCCACCGGCTTCGCAAAACCGGAGAGGGTGTGACCATATGCCGCGCCTTTTGCAAACCGCTGGATCAGCTTCACCGCAATGTTTGCCGCGTTCAGCTCCGGGAAGATTAAAACGTTCGCGCGCCCTGCCACATCGGACGGCCGGTTTACCTTCTTTGCCGCAACGGCCGGGTCGATGGCCGTATCCAGCTGGAACTCCCCGTCGATGGCAAGATCCGGGCGGCGCTTCTTTGCGATCTCGATGGCCTCAAGAATTTTGTCCACGCTGCCCGCCGTGCCGGAGCCGCAGGTGGAGAAGGAGAGAAATGCCACCTTCGGCTCCCATCCCATAAGCGCCTTCACATTGTCCGCCGATGCGATGGCGATGGACGCAAGCTCCTCCGGCCCCGGCTCCGGGTTTAACCCGCAGTCCGCAAATACGATGCGGTTCCCTTCCGGTCCCTCAAAGCCCGGCGTCTCCACCAGCGCAAAAATGGAAGGAACGTCCACGCCCGGCTGCATGCCGATGCAGTCCATGGCGCACAGCAGCACATCCCCTGTGGTATTCGTGTGCCCGCAGAAGGTGCAGTCCGCATAGCCCGCCGCCTCGAGAATCATCGCGTAGTACATGGGCTTTGCCATTCTGCGCCTGCAGGCCTTCTCGGAGAGCATCCGCTCCTCCTTAAGATACTCTGCGATAATCTCGTCCCGCTTCGCCTCGTCGGTGACGTCCACGATCTCCATGCCCTCCAGTGAGACGCCGGCCCTCTCTGCCGTCTCCCTTATCACCGCCGGATCGTTCACAAGCACCGGCGTTCCGATGCCGCTCTCAAGCACCTGTCTTGCTGCCAGCAGGGTCTTCTCCGCCTCGCACTCCGGCAGCGCCACACGCTTTGGGGACTGTTTCGCTTTCTCAATCAATTCTTCGATCAATGTCATGACGCTTCTCCCTGTAATCTCTGTTATTGTCGTCTCGGTTTTTGCCCCGGCACATTTCATGCCGGGGCCTGCTGATTCCTGTTCCTAGCGGGACACAAACTCGCCCGGCTTATGCTTCGGCACAATATAAGGAACCTGAATGTAGGACTCGTACTGTCCGCCCGTATGGATGATATGGTTTCCTCTGTTGTCCTGATCCCACGCAAGAGGCTCAAACCATCCCTCGCGGATGTAGCGGCCGGAAATCTGTACGCGCAGCTTCTCGCCCTTATGCCAGAATCTTGCGCTCGGAGCGATGGCGATGTCCACCGGAACGATCTCTCCCTTGGCCAGCTTCAGCTCTCTCTCCTGCTTTAAAATCGGGTTGAAGTCTGTGGAGAGCTTCTCATCCAGCTCTCTTCTGGAAACGCGGCACTTGCCCCACGCGCCCGGATGCGGCTCGTTCAGCGTGAACCACGGAATCCAGTTGCCCTCGGCGTCCGCCTTCTGCACGTTGATGAAAATATCCATATCGTCGTGGCCGTCCGCCTCCACAAACATGTGAATCTTCGCATATCCGGTGAGCTCGGTGTCCTCGTTAAACTGCAGGTCGAACTCCACCTGCCCTGTATTTCCGTCGTAGGAAACCGCAGACTCCACCGCAGCCGGCGTCTCGCTCATGGCGTACACATCGCCGTCGATGTGGGTGGAAGCGTCAAAGTAGTACCTCCGGTACTCCGTGTTCTCCAGCGGGAAGTTCGTCTCCCCTCTTCCCTTGCAGTAATCCTCGTCGTAAGCGTCCATAACGTCCACGCGAACCCGCGGCGTCATCTCCCAGCCGTTGTGAATGTCCTTTAAGTACCGGTCGTAGAACAGCTTCAGATCTTCCAGATTCGCCGGCTCGTAGGTATCCGGCCACTCGAAGTCTCTGTGGATTCTCAGCCATTTTCTGCGGCTCTTACACAGGCGGAATGCCTTCACGGAACCCAGCAGATGGAAGTGGGACATGCCTGCGGTCTGGTATACCGGAACCGTAACCTTCGAGAAATTCGGAATCTTGTCTCTCCAGTACGCGTTCATAAACGGATATTTCTGCGCCATGGCGATCTGATCGTCCACACCGCCGGTTCCCGTCACCTGCGCGGCGATAAACTCGTTGAAGGAGAGCGCCGGGATACCGCCCTCAAAGAGAGACTCCCGGAACAGATCCGTCGTGCACTCCCACGGCGCGATACATGCCAGGTGCGGCGGCTGCTCTGCCGCGATTCCCCACTGGTGCATGGCCACGCCGGAGTTTCCGGACATGCCGACCTTCCCGTTGCACCAGGGCTGTACGGCTGCCCACTCCACGAAATCGTATCCGTCCTCGCGGTCCTGATGCGTGAACATATGCACGTCACCCTCGGAGTGGCCGGAGCCCCGCACGTCCACGTTGGCTACCGCGTAGCCCTGATGGCACCAGTAAGCCGGGTCCGGAGACTCGAACTTCGCCATGTTTGACACGGTCTGAGGCGGAACGCCCATGATCTGCCACTCGCTCATGCCGTCTCCCGGTCTTTTTCCGAACCAGCTCCAGGAAACGATAATCGGAACCCGGTTTTGCGGGCCGGAATCCTCCGGGCGGTAAATGTCGGCGTAGATGGTCGTGCCGTCCCGCATGGTGACCGCCACGTCCTGGTCGCAGACAATGCCCGGCGCCGCGATGTAGGATCTCTGGTTGAACGCCGGACAAAAGCCCTGTCCCATCCGTGCCATCGGGTCCTCGGAGTTTGCCAGGTCCACTTCCTCCTGGCTGGCAACCGGCTTTCTCGCAACCCGGTACACCGCCTCCAGCTCCTCGCCCTGGAATACTTCCTTCTTAATCATATACTGCACGCCCGGGGACGGCTTAAATCCGTCTCGCTCCGGATCGATCTCCACAACGAAATCGTCCGTGTTGTAAGAGCCCTTCGGCGCGTTCGCCGCAGCCACAGTCTTTGCCGCAGGCTCTGCCGCCGCAGGCGCCGCTTTTGCCGCAGGCGCTGCCGGCTCGTCGTCCTCCTCATCCAGAAATTCGCACACGTACTCCGCCGCCTCTCCGATGGTCTTGCGGCGTCTGAACTGCATGTACGGCACCTCAATATCCAGCTCGTCCTCCAGAAACGTGGTGATCTGGGAAATATGAACGGACTTTGCGTTCACATCCTCTGCAAACCGCGTGTCCGCGCTAAGCTCCGACGCCGCTTTCCCCCAGAGTCTGGAGCCGCGCTCGATGATCAGGTCTACAACCTTCTCTTTCTGTGACATAAAAAATACCTCCTTTATATTGTAACACAATCAATATGTATCTGATTCTCCGGCACAGGAAAATGCTTGTATCAGCATATATTCCTTGCGCTGACAAGTAATATTAT
>CATJJD010000081.1 GCA_949740385.1 uncultured Lachnospiraceae bacterium | reverse complement strand
TATCGGACCGACAGAAATACTGGCGGTCGGAGAAACAATGCAGGTTTCTGATTACAGCCAGTTTAACGGGACAATGTTCAATGCGGAAGACAGAAAAGTGAGACGGGAAACAGTCTTCCCGGAGCAATGCCGGAAGGCATTTGAGGCAGGGGCAAGGCTGGCAGCAGAACAAATTTCAACATAACAGTCATCACAGAGCCAGGCTCTTTGGATGCAGAGCCGATGAATTTGCGAAATAAAATCACAGTTCGCTGGCTCTGTTTTAAATGATTATTTTCCTTATCCATAATAGAATCATATTTACAAACGGGGCAAACTGTGTTAAGATTGAAGCAGCAAACTTGTCGACAAGTCGACATAGAGGTGAGAAAACAGTAAAGGAGAGAACATTATGGCAGAAGAAGTAAAGAAGCCGAGAAGACCGGTCGATCCCAACTCCGCAAAGTACAAACTGGGACAGATTGCGGCCCGTGCTTACTCCGACGCGGTGGAGGCGAAGGCCCGTGGAGAGATGGTGGGCTGGTGCTCGAGCAATTTTCCGGTGGAGATTCCGGAGACGCTGGGACTTTTTGTGGTGTACCCGGAGAACCAGGCGGCGGCCATCGCGGCCAGAGGCTACGGGGAGGAGATGTGCAGTATCTCGGAGGCAGACGGCTACTCCAACGACATCTGCGCCTACGCCCGCATCAGCCTGGCCTACGCGAAGGTGAAGAAATGCGAGGGGCAGGATATGCCGCAGCCGGATTTTCTGCTCTGCTGCAACAACATCTGCAACTGCATGATCAAATGGTACGAAAATCTCTCGAAGGAGTTACATATTCCGCTCATTATGATCGACATTCCGTTTAACCCGGACTACGAGGTGTCGGACGCGGAGACCGCTTACGTGAAGGCGCAGTTTCTTGCCGCCATCAGGCAGCTGGAACAGCTCACCGGGAAAGCCTGGAGCGACGAGAGGTACCGGGAGGTGATGGAGCTGTCCGGGAGAAGCTCACGGGCATGGCTTCGGGCAACCGCAAAGGCATGCTACACGCCGTCGCCCTTCAACGGCTTTGATCTCTTAAACCACATGGCGGTCATGGTGACGGCCAGAGGAAAGAAGGAGGCCGCAGAGGCGATGGAGCTCCTGGAGAAGGAGTACGAGGAGAACCACAGGAAGGGAGAGTCCACCTTCCGCACCGAGGAGAAGCACCGCATTATGTTTGAGGGAATCGCCTGCTGGCCGTGGCTTCGGGTGACGTCCTCCGGCTTAAAGAGCCGCGGCATCAACATGGTCACCACAATCTATGCGGACGCCTTCGGGTTTATCTATGAGGATTTTGACGACATGTGCCGCGCCTACGCGCAGGTGCCAAACGCCATCAATCTGGAGAAAGCGAGAGACAAGCGCACGAAGCTCTGCAAGGACATCCATGTGGAAGGGCTTCTCGTGCACACGAACCGCTCCTGCAAGCTCTGGAGCGGCTTTATGTACGAGATGAGCCGCCAGATCGGCGAGGAGTGCGGCATTCCGGTGGTCAGCTTCGACGGCGACCAGGCGGACCCGCGGAACTTTTCCGAGGCGCAGTACGACACCCGCGTGCAGGGGCTTGCGGAGATTATGGAAGCAAACAAGGAGGCGAGATAGATGAGTACAGCAGATTTACTGGCAAAATTCCACAAGATTGCGGCAGATCCTGCGGCACAGAAGGCGCGTTATCTGGCGGAGGGAAGAAAGATTGTCCTCACTGCGCCGGTTTATACGCCGGAGGAGATCATCCACGCCATGGGACTTGTTCCCATGGGCGCCTGGGGAGCGGACATTCCGCTGAACGAGTCGAAAAAATATTTTCCTGCCTTTATCTGCTCCATTATGCAAAGCATCCTGGAGCTGGGCATCACCGGCGCTTACGAGGGAGTCTCTGCCATCGTCATCCCGAGTCTCTGCGACAGCTTAAAGTGCCTGGGGGAGAACTGGAAGTACGCCGTGCCTTCCGTTCCGTTTATTCCGATGACATACCCGCAGAACCGGAAACCGGATTTCGGCAGAGCCTACACGAAGGCCGGCTATGAGCGGGTAATCGCCGATCTGGAAAAAGTGAGCGGTGTTCAATTTGAGCAGGAGAAGCTGGCGGAGTCCATCCGTGTCTACAATGCGCACAATGCAGTGATGCGGGAGTTTGCGGCGGTATCGGCAAAGCACCCGATTGGGGCAGGGGAGCGCGCGGACGTATTTAAGAGTGCCTTTTTTGTGACGAAGGAGGAGCACACGGCGCTTGTCCGTGAGCTGATCGACGCACTGAGAGGGGAAGAGCCGAAGGCGGCGAAGAAAAGGATTATGCTTACCGGCATTCTGGCGGACGCGCCGAAGCTGCTTGCGATCATCGAACGAAACGGCCTGCAGATTGCGTGTGACGATGTGGCGGCCTGCAGCAGACAGTACCGGACGGATGTGCCGGAGGATATGGAGCCGCTGGAGGGGCTTGCGGCGAAGTTTGCCGCCATGGACAACTGCTCCGTGCTCTATGACGCGGACAAAAAGCGCGTGGACAAAATCGTGCAGGATGCGAAGGCCGCGGGAGCAGGCGGCGTGATCGTTGTGCTCACCAAGTTCTGCGATCCGGAGGAGTTTGACTGTCCGCTGATTAAGCGGGCCTGCGAGGCGGCGGAGCTTGCCTGCATCGTGGTGGAGGCGGACCGGCAGATGGAAAACTATGAGCAGGCGGCGACGATGATCGAGGCATTTGCGGAGCTTGTGTAGACGCGCCGGGAACGGCGGAGTATAATATAAAAAAGAAAGAGAGGAACTGGCTATGAGCAATCGGAAGAGACCACTGGAGGGCGTTAAGGTTGTTGAGCTCTCGACCTTTATCGCGGGGCCGTGCTGCGCCCGCTATCTTGCGGATCTTGGGGCGGACGTTATCAAGGTGGAGTCTCCGAACGGAGATCCGCTGCGGTTTACGGCGGTGAACGAGGGACGCCCTTACGGGGACGGGGAGGATACATCCTTTACGCTGGAGAACGCCGGAAAGCGCTGCGTGACACTGAACACGAAGACCGCCGGCGGCAGAGAGGCGCTGGAAAAGCTGATCGCGGACTGCGACATTTTTATCACAAACATTCGTCCCAACGGGTTAAAGCGCTCCGGGCTGGACTATGAGACGTTAAAGGAGAAGTATCCGAAGCTTGTGTACGGCTTTGTCAGCGGATACGGCGAGAAGGGCCCGGCGAAGGATCTTCCGGGGTTTGACTTCACCGCGTTCTTTGCAAGAGGCGGCGTCATGGGCACGATGTACGATGTGGATGCGATGCCTCTTACGCCGGTGGCGGGCTTTGGCGACCATCAGGTGGGACTGTATCTGGCGTCCGGCATTCTGGCGGCGCTCTACCGGGCCAGAGAAACCGGAATCGGCGACCAGGTAACGGTGAGCCTGTACCATGCGGCCATCTGGGACACGGGGCTGTACCTGCAGTGCAGCCAGTACGGCGACCCTTCCACCCAGTACCCGATCAGCCAGAAAAAGATTGCCAACCAGCTGCAGATTCCGCATAAGACGAAGGACAATAAGTGGATCATGATCGCCATGCCGCGCTACGACGTGCAGTACCCGGTTTTCATGAAGGCAATCGGGAGAGCGGATCTGGCAGAGGACGGGCGCTTCTTCCCGCAGACTGCGGCGCAGGATCACCTGGAGGAGCTCTACGGCCTGATCACCGAAGAATTTTTAAAGTTCACGCTGGAGGAGATGTGCGACATTTTAACGAAGGCGGATCTGCCTTACTCCGTCTGCCAGACCTGGGATCAGGTGCTTGCGGACGAGCAGGCCTGGGCGTGCAGCGCGCTGGAGAAGGTGACGTTCCCTAACGGGAAAGAGCGCACAATGGTAAGAACGCCTGTTCTGTTTGCCGACACCGAGCTGCCGGAGTACAAAAGAGGCGGCTTCCTGGGGGAGGACACCGAGAGCGTTCTGGCGCAGCTGGGCTACAGCAGCGAGCAGATTAAGGCGATGATCGAGGCGGGAGAGGCAACCGGCTGTAAGCGCATCGGATAGCGCCGCCGGGTGGCCGGAGGGCCTGTGGTTTAAGAGAAGCTTCGCCCGTTTTGTCCGGGGCAGACGGGCGGAGGCGGCTGTGGGAGGAGTAAGATGTATACACTGGGAATTGACATCGGTTCCACAACTTCAAAGTGTGTGATTTTAGAGGACGGAGAGCGGATCGCGGCGAAGTCGCTGGTTGCGGCGGGAACCGGGACAAAGGGGCCCATGGAGGCGTTTCACGGGGTTCTTTCGAAGGCGGGACTTGCCAGAGCGGACATAAGCGCCGTGACGGCCACCGGCTACGGGAGGGCGACCTTCGGGGAGGCCGACGGGGAGCTGAGCGAGCTGAGCTGTCACGGGAAGGGCGTTCATTTTGCAGAGCCGGATTGCCGCACCATCATCGACATCGGAGGGCAGGACGCCAAGGTGATCCGGCTTTCGGATAATGGCGTTCTTTCGGATTTTGTCATGAACGACAAGTGCGCAGCGGGCACGGGGCGGTTTCTGGACGTGATGGCGAACATTCTGCAGCTTGGGATCGAGGAGCTTGAAATTTACGCGGCCAGGGCGAAAAGTCCGGTCCGCATATCCAGCACCTGCACGGTTTTTGCGGAGTCGGAGGTGATCTCTCAGCTGTCGCAGAACGTGAATATCGACGATCTGGTGGCGGGCATCTGCGATTCCGTCGCCGCCCGCACGGCGGCGCTTGCCAGGCGGGCGGGCATAAAGGATAAGGTATGCATGAGCGGCGGCGTGGCTCAAAACGGCGGCGTCCGCCTGGCTCTTGCAAAGGAGCTGGGCGCGGAGGTGTTCTGCGTGGCGGATGCCCAGTATATGGGCGCGCTGGGGGCGGCCATTGCCGGGTACGAAAGGAAGCGGAAGGAATCCGCTTTTGCGGTATAAGGGACTGAGGCGAAATCCGAAACCGAGGGTCTGCCGACAAAATTTTATATTTTTTTTATAATTCTCGAAAAACTGTTTGCATATACCCCTGCTGTATTGTATAATTAACTAGTCGACAACTAATTTGTCATACTAATTTTAATGGGGGTTTTCTTATGGAACAGAAGAAAAGTATCAACCTCGGTTTCCGGGGATGGATGCTGGTGCTCTACCAGGCGATTGCGTTCGTCACCTACCAGGCATTCACAAACTATCCGCTCAACATTCTTTCGGATTTCTACGGCGGAGCGCAGAAGGTGTCCATGATCTACTCGATCTGCGGTATCATCGGCATTCTGATTCAGCTGGGTCTTGGCGGCGTGCTGGGCAAGCTGAAAAGTATCAGGAATTTCAGTATTATTCTGGGCGCGGTGACGCTTGTGCTGGGCTTTGGCATTATGGCGATCCCTCCGAGCAATCTTGCGCTGTGGAGCATCTGCTACGGCCTTGAGATTATCGTATCCATGATGTATGCGACCTTTACGGTGAGTATTCTCGTGGGTCAGTGGTTCCCGACAAGAAAGGGAACGATCATGGGTATCGCGACCTGTGCATTCCCGCTTGCCAACGGTCTGCTCGGACCGTTCTCCTCAAAAATCTTCGGGCAGGGACCGGAGAATGCGGTTAATAACGTGTTCGGCGCATTTTTACCGTTTTTCATCGTGTTTGTGATCGGCTGGCTCATCGGACTGATTTTTATCAGCGATTTCCCGGAGCAGTGCGGCGCTTACCGCGACAACGACAAGAGCTTAACGCCTGAGATTGCAAGAAAGATGATGGAGCAGGAGATTCAGGACAGAAAGACGACGGTGTGGAGACTCGGACAGATTCTCTCCTGCGGGGACTTCTGGCTGATTACCGTCCCGATGGGCGCGCTTCTTATGGTTGCGGTTGGCATGATGACCCAGACCAACGCCATTGTCGCAAGCTTTAACGGCAATTACGGACAGATCATGGGAATGATTATGATCTTTGGTCTGATCGGAAGCTACGTGCTCGGTCTGATTGACACTAAGTTCGGAACGAAAACGTCCATGATGATCGCGGTTGTGATGATTGTTATCGCGGGCGTGCTTGGCATGATCGGAAGCTCCGCTACGATTACGCTGGCTCTGATTTTTGTGGCGCTGTTCATGGGCGCATCCAGCAACTACACGGTTTCCGGCGCTATGCAGTACTGGAGACGCGAGGATTTCCCGAGCGTGTTCTCGGCGGTCAATCCGATTGCGAATATCATCTGCAACATCGGACCGATGGCAGTGGGCGCAATGATCGGCGCAGGGCTCGGCACAAAGGGCGTGTTCACATTCGCGCTTGCAGTCGGCATTGTGGCAGTGATCTGTATGCTGCTGTTTAGACCGTCCAGAATCAAGGACAAGGACGACAGACTCAGAAAAGCGGCTGGCAAGCAGGTGGACGATGCGCTTGCGAACCGCAAGTAACTGCTACATACAACAGAAGAGACAATCAGACGGCGTCCGGCCCTGCAGCCGGGCGCCGTCTTCTGCATATTTTTCACAAAAAAGATAAAATTTCCGGAAAAGCACTGGTGGATTTTGACGAAATCAGCTATAATGAATCCAGGTTTGACAGAATCTCTTTACAAGAAGGGAAAAGGATAGTACAATAATATTGCGGTTAACTTGTCGACAAGTTAACAAGGAGGCGGAGATGGCAGAGAATGTACTGCTCAAAGACACTGTGCTGCTTCACATGACGATCGGGGAGTGCCTGGCGGAGCGGGTCGGGATGTCGGGAGACAAAATTGCGATTGAGTTTGAGGGCGACGCGATGACATGGAACGAGCTGGATCTTTTGTCGGACTGGCTTGTGATGCGGTTTGATTTTCTCGGTATCCGAAGGGGCACGAGAGCCGCGATCTGGTGCGGAAACAATCTGCAGTGGGTGATCGTGTATCTGGGGCTGCAGAAGATCGGCGCGACGGCGGTTCTTATTAACCCGGGCTACCTGGCGGATGAGCTGCACAAAATTATTTCCTACGCTAACGTGGAATATCTGTTTTACGGGGAGGAGTTTAAGGGGACGGATCTGACGGCGATTCTCGACGACGTGGATCTGTCGACTACGCCCTGCCTGCGGCAGACGATTCCCATTGAGCTGCAGGATGCGGTGGATTTTATGGTGGAGGGTGCGAAGAACCTGACCACCCGGGAGATGGCGCGCATCGAACAGCTGAAGGCGCTGCCGAAGGAGGACGACATTGCATGTATGCTGTTTACCTCCGGCACCACCTCCACGCCAAAGGGCGTGCTGCTGACCCACCACAGTCTGGTGAACGACGCGGCGATTTCGGCGAAGGCGATGCACTGGGACGAGTCGGATAAGACGTGCGTGATGGTTCCGCTCTTTCACTGCTTCGGCATGACAAGCTGTCTGCTGGGCAGCATCATGAGCGGAAGCTGTCTGTACCTTATGAAATATTACCGCACCGCAGACGCGCTGGAGGGGATACAAAACAGGGGCTGCACCGTCTTAAACGGTGTGCCGTCCATGTTTCTTGCGATGGTTCACAATCACCGCTTCGACGAGTTTGACCTGTCGACGCTGCGCTCCGGCATTATCGCGGGATCGCCCCTGTCGGCCGCGGATTATAAGATGATCTGCGAAAGGCTGCAGCTGGATAAGCTGCAGATGTCCTACGGGCAGACGGAGACGGCGCCCGGCGTGAGCTTCTCGGAGTACGACGAGAGTGTGGAGGAGAAATGCGACAACGCGGGCTTTATTATCCCCTTTATCGAGGTGTGCATATGGGCTGCGGACGGGTTTCAGCACATCTATTACTGCGACGTGCAAAAGCCGGACGGCAGGACTATGACAGGCTTTGTGCAGGGGCCCGGGGATCAGGCAAACTGCGCCTATGTGAGCAGCATGGGAGACCGGCGCACGGCTATCTGCAGGCAGGGGGCGTTCTTTGCGGCGGGGGAGATCGGAGTCAGGGGCTTTAACGTGATGCAGGGGTATTACGGTAAGCCGGAGGCCACCGCGGAGGTCCTTACGCCGGACGGCTGGCTCCACACCGGAGATCTGGGCTATGTGGACGACAGCGGCCGAATTCATATCGGCGGAAGGATCAAGGAGATGATTATCCGGGGAGGCGAGAACATCAGCCCGGTGGAGATCGAGGAGTGCATCCGCTCCATGCCGGAAATTAAGGATGTGAAGGTTGTGGGAGTGCCGGATGCGGTGCTGCAGGAGGAGATTGCAGCCTGCGTCGTTCCGACGCGGAGCGCTGCTCTGACGGCGGAGGAGATTAAGGAGCACTGCAGGCGCAGTCTTGCGGCGTACAAGGTGCCGCGGTACGTGGACTTTTTCGAGGCGCTTCCGATGAACTCCAGCAGTAAGGTGAAAATCGGGGAGTTAAAGGAGCGCATGAAGGTGTTTGCAGAGGCGCAGGATCTGCGCTGACGAAGAATAAAGCATAACGGTTTATAAAAAAGGAGGTAGCAAATGATTCTTTCCAGAGAGCATGAACTGATGAGAAAGAACTTCCGCAATTTCGCGGAGACGGAATTTACGACCGAGATCCAGGAGGAGCTGGACCGAAACGGGGGCTTCAACTGGGAGGTGTGGGAGAAGATCGCAAGGTACGGCTTTGCGGGGACCAAAATTCCGGTGGAGTACGGCGGACAGGGCGGCGATTATCTGGCCTACGCGCTGATGAACGAGGAGTTTTCCAGAGTGTGCCCGGTGCTTGCCATTTACGCCAACACGCCGAACTCTCTGGGCGGCGGCCCTCTTCTTGCCTGCGGAAACGAGGAGCAGCTTAAGAAGTATCTGACGCCTGCGGCGAAGGGGGAAAAGCACATCGTCTTTGCGCTGACCGAGCCGGGGGCAGGCTCCGACCCGGGAAGCATGACGACGAAGGCAACGCCGGACGGTGATTATTACATATTAAACGGGCGCAAGTGCTTTATCTCCGGCGCTCCGATTGCGGACTATGCCATCGTCTATGCCCGGACGAACCCGGCGCTCAGGGGTGCGAAGGGGATTTCGATGTTTATCGTCGACATGCATCTGGAGGGCGTCTCCTGCGGCAAGCCGGAGCCGAAGATGGGAATTTCCGGCTATCCCACAAGCGATATCGTTTTCGACAATGTGAGAGTGCATAAGGACGATCTGCTGGGACCTCTGGACCGGGGGTATGCGGTGGCCATGAAGACGCTGGACGGCGGCCGCCTGGGCGTTGCGGCCCAGTCCCTTGGAATCGCACAGGGGGCGCTTGAGGAGGCAGTATCCTACGCGAAGGAGAGAAAGCAGTTCGGAAAGCCAATCAGCTACAACCAGGGCGTCAGCTTTATGCTGGCGGACATGGCGACGGAGATCGAGGCGGCCAGAAACCTGATTTACAGCGCGGCGCAGGCGAAGGACTCCGACGCGAAGGACGCGTCCATCCAGTGCTCCATGGCGAAGTACTATGCGTCCGAGATGGCGAACAGAGTCTGCGGCAAGGCGATTCAGATTCACGGCGGGTACGGCTTTATCAAAGAATATAAGGTGGAGCGGCTGTACCGGGATGCCAGAGTTATGACGTTGTACGAGGGAACGAGTCAGGTGCAGCAGATCGTGATCTCGAGAAGTCTGTTAAAGTAGGAGGATGCGAAGATGAGAATTTATGTTTGTGTAAAGCAGGTTCCGGATACGTCCGGAAAAGTGGCGGTCAACGAGAACGGAACGTTAGACCGCGCCTCTATGGCCACAATTATCAACCCGGACGACATGAGCGCCATGGAGGCCGCTTTAAGAATTAAGGATGAGACCGGCTGCCAGGTTACGGCAGTCACCATGGGGCCGCCGCCGGCGGAAGGGATGCTGCGCGAGCTGATCGCCATGGGGGCCGACGACGGAGTGCTGATCTCCGGCAGAGAGTTCGGAGGAAGCGACACCTTTGCAACGTCCCAGATTGTGGCGGGCGCTTTAAGCCACCTGGGCGTCGGGGAAGAGGACATTATTTTCTGCGGCCGCCAGGCCATCGACGGGGACACCGCGCAGGTGGGCCCGCAGATCGCGGAGAAGCTAAATCTGCCGCAGGTTACCTACGCTGCGGCCATCGAAAAGGACGGAAAGGTCCTTAAGGTGCGCCGCCTGCTGGAGGACGGCTACATGACCGTGGAGGTGCAGACGCCGTGCCTGATCACCTGCGTAAAGGAGCTGAACGAGCCGCGCTACATGACCGTAAAGGGCATTCTGGAGTGCTACAAAAAGCCGGTTGCGGTGCTGGATTTTGAGGCCTTAAAGGACGAGCCGCTGATTGACCTGGACACCATCGGCTTAAAGGGCTCCCCTACCAACATTTTCCGCTCCTTCACACCGCCGCAGAAGGGCGCGGGCCAGATGCTTGCCGGCTCCCCGCAGGAGATGGTAAATGAGCTGGCCGGTCAGCTTGCGGCAAAACACGTAATCTAGCGTAATCTGGAAGGAGGATACAAACATGGCAAACAGTGCAAATATCAGTGAATTCAGCGGTATCTGGGTGTTCTGCGAGCAGCGGGAGGGAAAGCTCATGAGCACGGACATCGAGCTGATCAGTGAGGGCAGAAAGCTGGCCGACGAGAGGGGCACAGAGCTTGTGGGGCTTCTTCTGGGCGGCGCGGGCGTTGGGAGTGCGGCAAAGGAGATGGGCGGCTACGGTGCGGATAAGATGATCGTTGTGGAGGACGAGAAGCTTGCGGTGTACACGACGGACGCGTACACGAAGGTGATCTGCGACGTGATTACGGACAAAAAGCCGGAGGTTTTCCTGATCGGCGCATCCAACATCGGAAGAGACCTGGGACCGCGGGTTGCGGCGAGACTGCACACGGGCCTCTGTGCGGACTGCGCGCACCTGGACATCAACATGGAGCTCTATACGGAGTTTCTCAGGGAGGCTTCCACAGTGGACGTTGACAGCGTGAAGTTCGACATGGAAGACACCAACATGAAGATGACGCGGCCGGCCTTCGGCGGCCACATGATGGCGACGATCATCTGCCCGCGGTTCCGTCCGTGCATGGCGACGGTGCGCCCGGGCGTTCTGAAAAAAGCAGCCTTTGACCAGGCAAAAGCCGACGCGTGCCGGATCGAGACCGTTAACGCAGTTCTCTCCGAAGACGACCTGCGCACGAAGGTGCTTGAGGTTGTGAAGGAGACGAGAAAGATGGTGGATCTGATCGGGGCGGAGGTGATCGTCGCGGTGGGAAACGGCATCAGCAAAGATCCGCAGAAGGGAATTGCCGCGGCAAATGCACTTGCGGAGGCCTTCGGAGGCGGCGTTGTGGGAGCTTCCCGTGCGGTGACCGACGCCGGGTGGCTCACTGCAGACCACCAGGTGGGACAGACCGGAAAGACGGTGCGCCCGAAGATTTACGTGGCTCTTGGCATTTCCGGGGCGATTCAGCACAGAGCGGGCATGCAGGATTCGGAGCTGATTATCGCGGTCAACACAAACGAGGATGCGCCGATCTTTGAGGCGGCGGACTACGGGCTTGTGGGAGATCTCTTCGAGATCGCGCCTCTTATGACCGAGGCGGTAAAGTCCGCGAAAGCGGCAGGTTAATTTTCTGACAGTTTCAAAAAGAGTTCCGGAGCGGATATTTTGCCCCGGAGCTCTTTTTGGTCTGAGAGTAATTGCGATAATTACTTTACTTCAATTCAATGAAAAGCTATAATAGTAACATAAGTAAAGCAAAGGAGAATAATTATGAAGATTGAAACAAGAAGATGGCTGTACGCGGCAGTGGGCGTCATTGCGTTGCTGTTTGCCGGCATGGTGTACGCCTGGTCGGTGATGTCGTCGCCGATTGCCGCGTACTTTCCGGACTGGACGAAGGCGCAGATTTCCATGACGTTTACGATTGTGATGGGTCTTTTTTGTATCGGCGGCTTTCTGGGGGGACTGCTCAGCAGGAGGATTGACGTGCGGTTTCATGTGTGGCTTGCGGCGGTTCTGTTTTTTGCGGGATTTTTTCTGGCATCCCGGGCGGAGAGCCTTGCAATGCTCTACATCGGCTACGGTATCCTCTGCGGCTTTGCATCGGGGCTTGTGTACAATGCGGTGATCAGCACGGTGTCCACCTGGTTTCCCGACAAAAGAGGACTGATTTCCGGTGTGCTTCTGATGGGCTTTGGAATCAGCAGCTTTGTGGTGGGCAAGGTGTACTCGGCGGTGACGCCGGCCGGCCCCGGGGTGGATGACTGGCGCCGCTCGTTTTTCGTATTCGGCGTAATTACCCTTGCGGTTCTGATTGTCTGCGGCTTTTTTATCGTGCGGCCGTCGCAGGAGGAGCTTGCGTCGCTCATGAAGGACGGCGGGGCAAAGAAGAGCAATTCTATCTCGGAGGTGGATTTTAAGACCGTGGATATGGTGCGCACCAGCTCCTTCTGGCTGTATTTCGTGTGGGCGGTGCTTTTAAGCGCTGCGGGACTTGCGCTGATCTCCCAGGCCAGCGGCGTGGCGACGGAGGTCGGGCCGGATGTGGCGGCGGGAACCATTGCCACGGTTGTGGGACTGATCTCGGTGTTCAACGGCGTGGGCCGTGTGATCTTCGGCGGCATGTTCGATAAGCTGGGCCGGGCAAAGACGATGCTGATTATCACGGCGGCCTTTATTGTCTCCGTGGGCATTCTGGTGATTGCCCTTATGCAGAAGAGCTTTCCGCTTATTGTGGCCGGTTTCATCTGCACCGGATTCTCATACGGGGGCATCAACCCGACGAACTCCGCGTTTATCAGCGCGTTCTACGGACAGAAGTATTTCCCGGTGAATTTCTCGATTATCAATATGAACCTGCTGGTGTCCTCCTTCGGAAGCACCATTGCGGGTATGCTCTATGACAGGAGCGGGTCTTTCTTAAGTACATTTGTCGCAATGATAGGGGCGGGCGTGCTGGCGCTTGTGTGCATGGTATGCATCCGCAAACCGAAAGTAAAATAAAAGGATTGGAAGAATAATACAGATATGGCTATGAATGTTTTAAAGGTTAAAGCGGGGGAGCTGGTGGCAAAACGCCAGGATAAAGTGTTGGAGTGGTATCTGCTTCAGGAAGGAGCAGTCGTGCGGCAGTTTCTGTTTTCACAGAGCGTGCTGTCGAAAAACTCAATCATCGGCATGATGGAGGGGGAATTTTTTACCTGTGACTATGTGGCAAAGCAGGACTGTACATTTGTTGTCATACCGTGTAAGAGTTCGCTGGATCTGCAGTATATTCTGCGGGAGCATGAGAATTTCCGCCCGATCTTCCTTCGGACGGCAGTGGAGCAGCGGCATCAGCTTCTGTGCGTCTATGCGGACCTCTTCCGCAAGACGCAGCTTCTGCACGCGACGGCGGAGGCTCATTACAGCGATTACAAGGCGATCTGCAGCGAAAGACTTCTGGATGAGCTTTCTTTTGAGCGGATGCAGTATTTTGAGCCGCTTGCCATGCAGCATAAGGCGGAAAACTGGGAGATTGCAAACAGCAACAGCCTGGTGAAGAACCATCTGCGGGAGTTTATGCAGCTTATGATTAAGGATGACTCTCTGTGCGTGGGGGCCATCATGGAGGCGGCGGCCCAGATGCGCCGTGTGACGCAGGGAATCGGGGAGATGGTCAGCCATCTGCGCTACAACAGCGATATTCTCTGCGCGGATTCGGATGATGACGTGTTCCATCTCTATTTCCACATGGCCGTGCAGCTGTCCAGAAAGGGGCAGGACATCACATGCGCCCGCCAGCACATGCAGCAGATCATAGAGGTGATGGAGAAGCTCGGAACCTACAGCGGACATCAGCTCTCGGAGTGCCGCAGAATGTGCGACAACTACAACTACGAGGAAGTGTCCAAAGGGCGCATCAACGTCACGCAGGAGGACTGTGTGTCCCACATTCTCGAGTATGCGGGCTTTGAGAAGCAGGCGATCCGAAGCTTCAAGGAGCAGCTTCAGGAGTACCGGAAGCTGCCGGATATGCAGTCTACGGACAACGATGCAAGGCGCATGAGGCGGGAGATCTCCAACGTGTTCTACGACGCCTACGAGAAGGCCTTTATGCGCTCCATGGAGGATGAGGAGAAGCCGTCTCCGATTCTGATGATGTTTTTCAATTTCGGCTTTATGGATGTTGGGCTTCTCGGGGAGGAGAACACCAACGCGATCTACAATATGACCGATTCCCTGGGGCTGTTTTCGTCGGAGAATATATTTACGATCTACGAGTGGCTGAAAAGTATTTACGAGGGCACAAGAGAGCCTTCCCGCAACGAGTTCGACCTGGATTACAGAGGGTATCTTGCGGAGCAGCGCAGACAGGGTGAGATCACGGAGGAGCAGCTTGCGGTCTGGCGTGACGACAATAAGCGCAAGGTGGAATTCGAGATCCGCAATATGTTCCAGTCCGGCCACAGGGTCACCTACGGCAAGATTTCCACCTTCTGTCCGGTTATGCAGGAGGAAGATCTGATCAATGCGGTGGAGAAGATGGCGGTCACGGCGGAGCGGGTGGAAAATGCCGTAAACAAGGTGCGTCAGCTGGACTATTCTATTCTCTACCGGGAGGTTATGTTCTCCGACCCGGATAAGGGCATCAATCAGGAGTGGATCATGAAGGAGATCTGGCCGGACGTGATTCTCATGCCGGATGCCGGAACCCGGGCGCTTCTGTGGCAGGAGACTTCCGGCGCAAAGAGCGATACGCCGGCCCGCTTCGTGTTCCCGATTCTGACGGCCGCCGATGTGGACGAGATGATGGTGGAAAATATGGGTCGGTTCCGCTGGGAGATCTGCCGCAGGGTGCAGGGCGTCTACTGGAACGACATAAGAGAGCGGTCGCTGACAAGCGAGTACTGCGACTACATTCAGTTTTATAAGAAAAATCACGAGCTGAGCGCGGAGGCGAAGGAGAAGATCAAGACGGCTCTGGGCCGGGCGCGCAACAGCTACCGGGAGGTGTTTGTGAAGGATTACCTGAACTGGATCAAGTACGAGTCCCAGGGGAGCTTCCGGCTGAATAAGGTCGCCAGGGAAGTGCTCATGCACTACTGTCCATTTGCGAAGGAGGTGCGCACCCAGCTGCTGTCGAATCCGGTCTACCAGGCGGCGTTCCAGAAGCTGGACGCGGAGAACCGCAAGAAGGCGCAGCGTATCAGCGCCCTCTACGACAAGTACGCGGCGGCGGGCGGAGAGCTGACAGTCGATCTGAAGGAAAATCTCCGGTACTATCAGATGTAGCAGCAAAAAAACCCGACAGCGTTTGCTGTCGGGGTTTTGTCTCTGTTTTGCGGTGGGAGATCAGTCGTCAATTCTGTCCCGGTCATACTTGAGAATCTTGCCGGTCTTTGCGTCGATCTCCAGCTCGTACTCATAGATGTCCTTGACAAGCTCCACCTCGTAGATCTTCACGCCGTCGTCCGTGTCCAGCTCGCACTTGACTACGGTAGCGCCCGGAACCTCTGCCAGGGCGATTTCCTTTGCGCGGGCGCTTCCGATATAGCCGCTGTCGGTGCCTGCCGTCGTTGTCTTAAGCTCCCAGTCGTACTCGATCAGGGCTCCGGTTCTTGCGTGGTACTTCAGGTCGTACTTTTTCGTGCTGGAGCTCATCTTCACCTTGTAGATGTCGATGCCGTCGTCCGTCTTCTGGTTGATGCTCACAAGCTCAGCGCTCTTCACCTTCTTCTGGGCCTTTGCCTTACAGGTTTCCATGCTGATGATGGGTTTGTCGTAGCTCGGCGTCACGCCGGTCTTTTCCCAGCCGTAGGAGAGCATTTTGCCGTCGGATGCCCGGTAGGTTATGTCATATTTTTTCGAGCCCTTGACAAGCTCCACATCGTACTCGCCGACGCCGTCTTCCACGTCGTATTCCACTTCGATTACCGTTGCGCCCTCGACCTTCTTAAGCGCTTTTGTCTGTGCCTGACTGGCGCTGGTAATGGCCTTTGCGTATACGTCCTGCGGCTGCGCAAAAGTGCCGGTCAGCGTGAAAAGTGCGGCCATACATAATACTGCAATTTTGTTTCCTGCTTTCATTTATTATCCTCCCTGTCTGAAATGTGAGTTTTCTTTATGCCCTTATTATAACTTTGCATCCGGCCGATTTCAAATTATTTTTTTCTTAATTTTTCCCCGATTTATTCATTAATTTTAAAAAAAGCAGACAAAGAGCCGCCTTTTCTGTTATACTGACAGAAGGAGGATATTATGAGGAAGCTGGAGACGGTGGCGCGTATTCACACGCCCTACACGGAAAAATTTGGAATACCGAGACAGAGCGGTCTGGTGCCCGTGCTCTCTGAGATTGTGTTTGAAGGGAAGTACAAAAACCCGGATGCGGTCAGAGGCATCGAGGAGTTTTCACACCTGTGGCTTCTGTGGGAGTTCTCGGAGGCGAAGACGAACCGCTTCTGCGCGACGGTGGCCCCGCCAAGGCTCGGCGGGAAAAAGCGGTTTGGGGTGTTTGCCACAAGGTCGCCCTTTCGCCCGAACCCCATCGGACTCTCTTTGGTGGAGCTTCTTACGGTGCGGCAGGACGACGGCAGAGGGCCGGTGCTTGTGGTTTCGGGGGCAGACCTGCTGGACGGAACCCCCATATGCGACATCAAGCCCTATCTGCCCTATGCGGACTGCCGTCCCGACGCCAGAGGCGGTTTCGGGGAGGCACACAGAATCGACCGGATCGAGGTGGTATTTCCCGAGGCGCTTCTTCTTCGGCTGCCAGAGCAGCTGCGGGATGCCGCTGTGGAAGTGCTGCGGCAGGACCCGAGGGCTGCCTGGCAGAAAAAGCCGGACTATGTGTACGGCATGGCCTTCGGCGGCTTTGACATCCGGTTTACGGCGGAGGACGGGCGGCTTGTGGTGCAGGACGTGACGGCGGCCGCGGCGAATAAGGTGAAATAAAAACTTGAAAAATTTTTTGGCGGCCGATATAATAATGGATGAAAATGCGCATAAAATGGACAGGAGAGGAAACATTATGAAACGTGTGGAGGATTACATCAGAAGTATACCGGATTTCCCGGAGCCGGGCATTATTTTCCGGGATGTGACTAGTATTCTGCAGGATGCAGAGGGTCTTAAGCTTGCCATTGACGAGATGGTGAAGCGCCTTTCGGGCGTGGAGTTTGACGCGGTTGCGGGGGCGGAGAGCCGGGGATTTATATTCGGCATGCCTGTGGCCTACCTTTTACATAAGCCCTTTATCCCGATTCGAAAGGCCGGGAAGCTTCCGTGCGAGACGGTGCGAAAGACCTACGATCTGGAGTACGGCAGCGCCACAATCGAGATCCATAGGGATGCGGTTGTGCCGGGCATGAAGGTGGTGTTAGTGGATGATCTGATTGCCACGGGCGGGACAATGAAGGCGGCCTGCTCCCTCGTGGAGGAGCTGGGCGGAGAGGTGGCCCTTTGTCTGTTTTTGATGGAGCTTGTGGATCTGAAGGGAAGACAGGCGCTGGAGGGATACCGGGTGGAGTCCGTCGCAACCTTTGCGGGGGCATGAGCCGGCGGCGCCTGAGGGAAGAGCAGAAGTAAGAATAGAATAAGAAAAGCAACACATACTTATGTCAACAGAACTTACCCGAAGTCTCTGCGCTTTGCGCAGGGGGGAGAGAAAGGAGACAAAAGTATGGAGCAGAAAGTGGGAAAAGGGAGTCTCTGTTATAAGGAGCCTCCCTTTATTTTGTCATCCGCCTCGGTTGTGGGCACGAAGGAGGGAGAGGGACCTCTGGCGGAGGAGTTTGACTGCATCGGGTCGGACGACAAATTCGGACAGGACAACTGGGAGGCGGCGGAGAGCAGTCTGCAGCAGGAGGCGCTGACTCTGGCGCTCGGCAAGGCGAAAAAAAAGCCGGAGGATATACGATACCTCTTTGCGGGGGATCTGCTCGGGCAGCTGATCGCCTCCTCCTTCGGCTTAAAGCGGTTTCAGATTCCGTTTTTCGGGCTTTACGGGGCATGCTCCACATGCGGGGAGGCGCTGGCCCTCTCGTCCATGACGGTGGCGGCGGGCTATGCGGATTATGCGGCTGCGGTGACCTCCAGTCACTTTGCCAGCGCGGAGAAGCAGTTTCGGTTTCCGCTGGAGTATGCGAACCAGCGGCCGGCGGCGGCCACCTGGACCGTAACCGGCGGCGGCGCTTTTGTGCTGGGGAAAAAGCAGGATGAGTCGGGGGCACTGGCGAAAATTACGGGAATCACCACCGGAAAGATTGTGGACTTCGGCGTGAAGGACTCCATGAATATGGGGGCGGTGATGGCGCCTGCGGCCTGTGAGCTGATCGCGCAGCACTTTGCGGACTTTAGCCGCGCGCCAAAGGAGTACGACGCGGTGATCACCGGAGACCTGGGGCTTGTGGGGCAGGAGATTCTTCTCGACCTGCTGCGGGAAAAGCATGTGGACATTGCGGACATTCATCAGGACTGCGGCATTGTAATCTACGACAATCAGGCCCAGGGAACCGGCTCCGGCGGCAGCGGGTGCGGCTGTTCGGCGGTGACGCTGTCCGCCCGCTATCTGCCGAAGCTGGCGTCCGGAGAGTGGAGGCGGATTCTGTTTGTTCCCACCGGGGCGCTTTTGTCGCCTGTCAGCTTTAACGAGGGGGCATCCATACCGGGAATTGCCCACGGAATTGTCATTGAGAGCATAAAAGAGGATTGTGAACGGCGTTCATAAAAGGCGGGAGGAAATTGGGATGGACTATGTAATTGCATTTGTGACGGGCGGCGCGATATGCGCCCTGACACAGATTCTGATGGAGAAGACAAAGATGCTGCCGGGCAGAATTATGGTGCTGCTCGTCTGTCTCGGGGCCGTGCTCGGGGCGCTGCAGATCTATGAGCCCTTTGCAGAGTGGGCCGGGGCGGGAGCAAACGTACCTCTTTTAGGCTTCGGCAACAATCTCTGGAAGGGCGTGAAGGAGATGGTGGACGAGAAGGGCTTTGCGGGTATTTTTCTGGGCGGTTTTAAAAACTGCGCGGCAGGGCTGTCGGCGGCGCTGGTGTTCTCCTATATCGCGTCGCTGATCTGCCAGCCGAAGATGAAAAAGCATTAATGAAAAAGAAGGAAAACCGGACGGATTGCAAAAATGCCGCGGATATGGTATGATGAACGAAGTTCAGTTTGTGAGAAGGCAGGGAATCCATGCGGCAGAAGGTTACGACAGTGGAAGAGATAAAGGAGACTGCGCTTGCGATCGCGGTGAAGGACGGCATTGACCGGCTGAGCGTGCGCAGGCTGGCTCAGGCCTGCGGCATTGCCGTCGGCTCCATGTACAATTACTACCCGAACAAGGAGGCGCTTTTAGACGCGGTGTCCTCGGCGTTCTGGGAGGATATTCTGCGGGGCCAGGAGAATATTTACCGCAGAGGGATGGGATTTGTCGCTTTTCTGGAGCAGTACTACGGCTTCCTCTACAGCAGGCTTCTTCACTACGACAGAGGCTGGCTGGCCAGAATGAACGGCAGCAGACCGCAGATGCGGGAGGCGCTTCTGTTGTTTGAGCGGGTGCTGGAGGAGGACAGGAGGGTGAATCCTGCCATCTGGAATATGGAGCTCAGCAGACAGGCCTTTCTGCAGTATGTGTTTGTGAACGTCATTGCCCTTCTGCAGGCGGGGGAGAAGAACTGCCGTTTTTTTATTTATTTGCTGGAACGCCTGCTCTACCATGTATAACGAAGAGCGGGCGGGACATACTATCTTCGGCAAGTAGAATGTCTGAAAAGGAGATATGTATGATGAAAAAAATGAGATTGCTTATGGCAGGCTGTCTTGTGGCGGCGAGCGTGTGCGTGTTCGCTGCCTGCGGATCATCGGATGATAAGATGGATACTCCGCCGACAGACGCCGTGCAGGACAACACAGACAACAACAACGGCGGCACGACCGGAACCGACGGCGTAAACGGAACCGGCGGTACCAATGGCACGGCCGGAACGGAAGGCACCGGCAATATGAACAACGGCGGAAATACCACGGACAATAACGGCGGCAGTGTCGGAGACGACATCGGAGACGCGGCGGAGGATGTGGTGGACGGTGTTGAGAATGCCGGAGGCGCCATTGTGGACGGCGTGGAGGACATGACCGGGACCAACAACGGAACCAACGCCACAGGCGGCACGTCAGGCAACGCACCGGGCACAACCGGCGGACGCTAAGGTCAGGGTGCGGCAACGCACGCCCGGGGCGTGGACATAAGGATATGTGTATGAACAGGGCAACCTACGAGAAAATGACTCAGCCATTTCGAGATCATCCGGAAATGGCCTGGGTCTTACATAAGACAAACAGCATATTTACCGGCATCTTTTATGTGCTCTATCCGCTGCTTCTGCTTGGGCTCTTTTGTGCGGAAAGCGATAGTCTCATAAAAACGCTGATGATTCCCTCTGCGGGGTTTCTGCTGGTGAGCGGGCTTCGGCTCCTGGTGAACCGGCCGAGACCCTACGAGAGGTTCGGCCTTTCTCCGGTCATCCCGAAGGATACGAAGGGACGGTCCTTTCCCAGCCGCCATGTGTTCTCCGCGGCTATTATCGCGGCGGCATTTTTTGTGCAGCAGGAGCCCTGGCTTATCGGAACGGGTGCGGCGCTTTTTGTGTGCGCGCTGGTTCTTGGGGCGCTGCGGGTCATTGCGGGCGTGCACTATGTCAGCGACGTGGCGGCTGCTCTGGTGTGCGCCGGAATTGGTTTGGCGACATTTTATATCTGGCCCTGAAGGCCCGGTTGAACCAGGAGAGGCTGTCAAAGCCCACCGCAGAGGCGATGGCCAGCACGGTGGAGTCGGAGGTGGTCAGCAGCCGGGCGGCCATGGTCAGCCGGTAATCCTTCAGGTACTCGACGAAGGAGGTTCCCATGGTCTTTCGGAAATAGCGCATAAAGTGGGACTCGGAGAAGCCGCAGGCCGCCGCAACGTCCGCTATGGTGATTTTTTCCCCGTAGTGGTTTTCCACGTACTTTGAGACAATCTTCATCTTTTCGATGGTCTGCCGGTTGCCCTGGTCCTTTACAAGGTTTCGGCACCGGTTGTTTAGTACGTAGAAGAGCTCGAAGAGCCGGCTTTTGATGAAGAGCTCATAGCCCTGGGGCTTTGTGCGGCAGATCTCGTCGCATGCGTCGATGGGGGCCGCGATGTCCTCGTAGTACGGATAGACCGGCGAAAAGACCGAAGGGACGGTGATGGTTCCGGCAATGAGGGGCAGCAGAAAATTCCGGCTGCAGACGTCTGCCTGTCCCGAGAGCAGCAGGTTCGGGTGGAAAATAATATTTTCGTACTCCATGCGCACGTCCTTCTCTCCCTCGATGGAGTGGAGACGGCCGGGCAGAATGAGGGCGATGGACGGCGCCTTTATGGGGAAGGTGCGAAAGTCCAGCGTGAGACTGCCGCAGCCCTTTTTCACATAGACAATCTCGATCTCGTCGTGCCAGTGGAGGGGCACCTGGGAAAAATCCTGCGGGATCGTGCACAGGTACGTATTATATGGAAAATCCATATCTCCGTGGGTTTTATCTTCGTGGTAATTTTCGTATTCGCGTATGTTCATGATAGGATTGTACCACTTTTTGCTCGGATATGACAAGAATGAAACGGGGAAAATACATATACTATACACAAACCACGAATAAAGGAGGATCTTTTATGACGTTATCAAAGGCAGTTTCACTGAAATATGCAAAGACGATTGAGAAGTGCACCAACGAGGAGATCTACGGCGCTCTTTTGGATATGATAAAGGAGATGGCAAAGGAGAAGGAGTCAAACGAGGGGAAGAAGAAGCTCTACTATATCTCTGCGGAATTTCTGATCGGAAAGCTTTTGTCCAACAACCTGATCAATCTTGGCATCTACGAGAAGGTGAAGTCGGAGCTTGTGGCTTCCGGCAAGTCCATCGAGGAGATTGAGGAGCTTGAGCCGGAGCCTTCCCTGGGAAACGGCGGGCTGGGACGTCTCGCCGCATGTTTTCTGGATTCCATCGCAACGCTGGGCTTAAACGGCGACGGCGTGGGCTTAAACTATCACTACGGCCTCTTTAAGCAGGTGTTTGCGGACAACCGTCAGAAGGAGACGCCGAATCCGTGGATTGAGAACCGGTCCTGGCTGACCTGGAAGGAGACGTCCTATCCGGTTATGTTCGGCGGTTTTTCGGTGCAGTCACGTCTCTACGACATCGACGTGGTGGGCTACAACAACCGCACCACGAAGCTGCACCTGTTTGACATCGAGTCGGTGGACGAGAGCATGGTGGGAGAGACCATCGATTTCAACAAAGAGGACATTGCCCGCAACCTGACGCTGTTTCTGTACCCGGACGACTCCGACGAGAAGGGCCGTCTGCTGCGGGTTTACCAGCAGTACTTTATGGTGAGCAACGCCGCAAGACTCATTCTGGACGAGGCGGTGGCAAAGGGCTCCACACTCCACGACCTTGCGGACTATGTGGCGGTGCAGATCAATGACACCCACCCTTCCATGGTGATCCCGGAGATGATCCGCCTTCTGTGCGAGAGAGGAATGCTTATGGATGAGGCAATCCGGATTGTGCAGAACGTGTGTGCCTACACGAACCACACGATTCTGGCGGAGGCGCTTGAAAAGTGGCCGATCCATTATCTGGAGAAGGCGGTGCCGCAGCTGATGCCGATTATCCGGGAGCTGGACAACCGGGTGCGTGCGAAGGTGCAGGACGAGAGCACCTACATCATTAAGGACGGCAGAGTGCACATGGCTCACATGGATATCCACTACGGTTACAGCGTAAACGGCGCGGCATATCTGCACCCGGAGATTTTAAAGGAGAGCGAGTTAAACAGCTTTTACCGGCTCTACCCGGAGAAGTT